>JAEWDP010000185.1 GCA_023390055.1 Pseudomonadota bacterium
CGCCTGCAGCGCTACAAGGATGGCGGCATTTCCGATATCAGGTGCTTTGCAATCGACGAAGGCCTGACCTGGGAAGATAGTGCCGGTCGCGTGTTTGCTCGCGGTAAGGATGAACTCCTGGAATGGATGGGGGATCGCGCGTCAGCCGGTCGTCTCGTTCCAAAGGGCTTCCCGCGCAGCGGCCGGTTTTCCGGATGATTGCAGGTTGACCGCGCCGTCTGTGCGATTGTCCGAAGTGGTCTGAAAAATTCTGTCTCTCGACCTTGATTTTCGAGCGCCCTGTCCAGAAGGTCTGTGGCTTGCCAGAAAAGTTTCGGTAGGGGAGACTTGCATGAGACGGATTGCACAAGCGACAATTGCTTCGATATTTGCATTTTTACTTGCGGTGCCGGCTGTCGCTGCGAAGGATATCGACGGGGCAGCCGACCATCCTCTTGTCGGCCGCTATGCCGGTTCAGAAATCGATTTCTACGAAAAGCGCGCCTATGACGAGGTAATGCTGCCGGACCGGGTGGTTCCCGCCGGAAAGGGCAGGGCACCGGAAAGCTGGACGATACCTCTGAAAGGGGCTGTCACCTCAATTCGTTACAAGGGCCCCGAAGGACGTTCAGCGCTTGAGGTGATGCGCAATTATCAGCAGGCTCTCGAAAAGGGCGGGTTCGAAACGGTCGTGTTCTGCGCAAAGGAAGATTGCGTGGAAACAGGAGGGATTTCGTCCTTGTGGGATGAGGCGCGCGGCGGCATCGGCATGCCGACCACCTGGGATACGTCGGTCTATCTTCTGGTGCGCAATGGCAGCGATTATGTCGCCCTTTTGTCTGTGGAAACCGGATCTGCGGCCGCAGTCGTCCCCCATATTGCCGTCACTGTCGTTGAAGCAGGCGACATTGAAGACGAGCAGATCACGCTTGTTGAAGCCTCCGAAATGAATGCCGCCTTTGCAAGGGACGGGCGTATTGCGATCTATGGCTTCTATTTCGAGTTCGATTCAGCCGCGCTTCAACCCCAATCCGATGCGCAAGTCACCGAACTGGCGAGACTGCTTGACGAAAATACGGATCTGGCCGTCATTGTCGTTGGCCACACCGATTCAATTGGCGATTTCCGGTATAATCTCGATCTGTCCCAAAGGCGCGCGCAGGCGGTCGTCGATGTTTTGGTCGACCGCCACGGTATCGCCGTTGAAAGACTGACGCCGGCCGGTGCCGGCATGGTCTCGCCTGTTTCGACCAACCGTACGCCCGAGGGCAGGCGGCTCAATCGTCGGGTCGAGATCGTAGAGGTCTTCGCCGGCCCACAATAGAAATTGTCTGGCCTTGCAGCTGGCATGACCGGTCTGGGCAATGACCATGAGAACGGGAAGCCGGGTGCCGGATGACCACGAGCATGTGCTTCCTCCCTTGATCAACTCAATGGGCGCTTCCAACGAGGCTTTCGCCTTCAAAAGATCGACTGGTGTCGTCAAGTGGCCTTTGCGATCTGTGCTCCAGCGGTCTGGCGCATCCGCCAGAGAGAATGCGCAATGAGGGCCAGTATCAGGATCGCTCCGCCCGTGAGCGCACGCATGGTCGGTATCTCGGCAAAGATCATCCAGACCCAGATCGGTGCAAGGATCGTTTCAAGAAGATAGAACATGCCGACTTCCGGTCCGCTGAGATAGCGTGGCCCGGTTGCAAGACACCAGAAGGCGAGCGGAATGATGACGGCTCCGTCAAGGATCACCCAGAATGGAACCTCCAGTTCAAATCCGTTTATGGCAACGAAGGCCAGACTGATCACGGCCGGAAAGGCCGTTCCGACAAGCGGCACGAACCCCATATCGCGCCGTGTAAGGCGGGCGATTGTAATGGCACTCGCAAGAGCGGCGGCCGTTATCAACGCCAGAAAGTCTCCAAACAGACCACCGGATTGAAGGCCACCCGAGACAATCAGGCCAACGCCGACCACCATGACGGCCATCGTCAAGATGGTGGATGGGGACGGCGTCTCTTTGACAACGAGCCAGCCGAAGAGAGCCGCAAACATCGGCGTGAAGGCAATGATGAAGACGGCATTGGCCGTGGCAGTGTGAAAAATCGCTCCAAGGAAGGTCATGGTCGAAATGCCATAGCAAAGAGCGGCAAGAAGCCCCGGCATTCCCGGGATCAGGACGGGTTTTTCGTTTCTTGAGAGCTGGCATGCCACAAGCCAGAATACGATCCCTGCGCAGAAGGTAACGATGCTGCGCGTTGCGATGACGGACCAGACATCACCCTGGCCAAGTTTGACCAGTGGAACGTCGAACGACAGCGCGAGGCCGCCGATGGTGGTAAGGACGAGGCCCTTCTTGTGATTGTTCATGAAGTCTCAGTCAGGTTTGCGAAGCTGGATCGAAACGTTCCCAGCCACGTGAGGTCAGATGTTCCTGTGGCTGAAAGCGGGTCTTGTAACCCATCTTGGCGGATCCTTTGACCCAGTAACCAAGATAGACATGTGGCAGGCCAAGCGCCTGTGCCCTGTTGATGTGATCGAGAATCATGAACGTGCCAAGCGATCGGCGGGCAAGATTGGTGTTGAAGAAGGAATAGACCATCGACAGGCCGTCACTCATGACATCGGTCAACCCAACGGCCAGAAGCTCTCCTTTCGGTCCATCACCAATGCCGTCACCTGCCAGGCGTCGGCGATATTCGATGACCCGCGTGTTGACATGCGTGTCCTCCACCATGATCGCATAGTCAAGCGCAGACATTTCCGACATGCCTCCCTGCCTGTGTCGCTCATCCAGATATGTGCGAAAAAGCGAAAACTGCTCCGTTGACGGCTGCGGTGCGTGAATGGTTGAAACAACGTCACGATTGGCCGTCAGTACACGCCGCATCGTTCGTGCGGCCTGGAACTCGTCTACGAGGATACGGACAGAGACGCAGGCATGGCAGGCTTCGCAGGCAGGCCGATAGGCAATGTTCTGCGAACGTCTGAAACCCCCTTGCGTCAGAAGGTCGTTCATTTCTGCTGCCCGCGGTCCCACAAGATGCGTGAATACCTTGCGTTCCAGCTGACCAGGCAGGTAGGGGCAGGTCGCCGGCGCCGTCAGGTAGAATTGCGGGGATGGTGTCGTTTGCGTGTTCATCGCGGCGCGATTGGTCCCGTCTTCGCTTGGTCATATTGCCACAACAGTTCTAGCATGGCGCAGATTGGGAAAAGGTCAACAGGGGTGAGCAGCAATCTGGTCGGCAATGTCCGTGCGTCATCCAGGCGGCTATGCTATTCGCTCCGCGCAATCACGGTACCGAGCAGCATGTCATGCACGAGCCGGGAGCGCTCGGTGAACAGGCCGACAAGCAGGATCAGCGGTGTCAGGACCGAATTGATGATCCAGAACAGGACCGTGTGGACCATCGCTGTCAGGAAATCCATCCGCCGGCCGTCAAGCCGGGCCATGACGATGCCCAAGGCGCGCATGCCGGGCGTCGCCTGGCTGGGGCCGCCAAGCGTCAGTCCGAAATAGGCAAGTGCCACGATGACGAAGAGCACCGGATAGAGAAAGAAGCCAAGGCCAAGAGTGATGATGCCGAGGAAAAACACGATGACCGCCGCCGGAATGCACAATAGAAGAACAATTGCGTAGTCGATCACGAAGGCGAACGCACGACGGCTCAGGACGCCGCTATAGGCGCGCCAGTCTTCCGGTGCGGTATAGGTAGAGTTGCGATCAAGCGCCATGTCACTCTTCTCCAGTTGCACACCTGATATGGGGCGCATCTGGATGTTGCGCAAGGCGTTTCAATCTCGGCTTTTGGCGAGCCTTTCCGCGACATCCATGGCGAAATACGTCAAGATGCCATCACAACCGGCACGCTTGAAACAGAGCAGTGTCTCCATCATGACCCGGTCGCCGTCGATCCAGCCATTCATGGCTGCGGCCTTGATCTGGGTATATTCACCGGAAACCTGATAGGCGAATGTGGGCAGCCCGAAGGCCTCCTTGATGCGCCAGCAGACATCAAGATAGGCAAGGCCTGGCTTGATCATCAGCATGTCAGCGCCTTCTTCGACGTCAAGTGCCGCATCGCGCAAAGCTTCGGCGCCGTTGGCCGGGCTGATATAGTAGCTGTTCTTGTCGCCCTTCAGCAAGCCGCCAGTGTTGATCGCTTCGCGGTAAGGTCCATAGTAACCGGAGGAGAATTTTGTTGCATAAGACATGATGCCGACGTCCTGGTGGCCGGCGGCATCCAGGCTCTGGCGGATCGCGCCGATGCGTCCATCCATCATGTCGGAGGGGGCAATGATGTCTGCACCTGCGTCCGCCTGCATCACGGCTGCCTTGGCGATCTGGTCGACGGTATCGTCATTGATGATGATCCCGTCGCGCAAGATGCCGTCATGTCCATGGCTTGTGAATGGATCGAGCGCCACATCGGTGATGATACCGATATCCGGGACAGCCTTCTTGATTGCAGCCGTTGCCCTGTTGATCAGATTGTCGGCAACCAGGCTTTCGGAGCCGGTGTCATCGCGAAGCTCCATCTCGATGTCCGGGAAAGTCGCAATTGCCGGAACCCCGAGGTCGGCCGCACGCCGCACGGCCTCGACCGCCTTGTCCACGCTCATCCGGTTAACCCCGGGCATGGCAGCGACTGGTTCGACAATGCCTTGGCCCGGGACGAGAAAGATCGGCCAGATCAGATCGTCCACCGTCAGACGGTTTTCCTGGACCAGACGACGTGTCCAGTCGGCCTTTCTGTTTCGCCGCATGCGGCGATGGCCGGTGATCTCGTCGACGGAGTGGGTCTTGTCGTGCATGGAAATGTCTCGCTGTCAGTATTCATCGCGTCGCTGCTTTCTATCATCTTGAATGATGAAAGCGAATGGGCAGATCGCCGCGTTTCAACTGATGGGTAGCGGCCAACGGATGCACGGGCTATGATACATGTCATGCCGCATGATTCACATTCAGTTCCGAAACGAACGCTCACCCAGTCTCTTTTTGTGGTCTTTCTCAGGCTGGTTGCCGTGGTGTGCTTGTGGCTTGGCCTGCAATACTGGGCAATGCTCGTTGGCTACAGCAGCGGTGGCAGTGGTCGCTTCGACCTTCTGTCCTTGCCGTGGCAGGTCGCTGCTTCAAGCCTGGCGGTCCTCCTGCCGATCGTTTCACTCGGCCTCTGGTTGACAGTTTCGTGGGGGCCGGTGCTGTGGGTCTGCGCTGCAACCACGCAGCTTTTGATGTACACGATGTGGCCGCAAAATTTCGGAACCAACGATTCCGTACTGATTTTTCATGCCGTCGTAGCGTCCCTTTATATCCTGTTTCGCATCGCATTGTGGCTCGAAGAACGTCGCAAGGCTGAACAGGTAACCAGTGATTTACCTTAAATCGAAAGCATTGGCGTCGGGTATTTGAATGAATTTTTCGCTTAACTGGTTGATTTTTATAGAGTGAATTTTGACGCCAGTCATGGCGCGTCCGATCCGCTCCAATCTGCAAAATGCAGGTAAGGTTTTGTTAATTATATGTTTTAAGTCGAATTTTATGGGCATTCGATAGTGTCACTCACAAGGCGGGAACAAAACAAACACCGCCAAACGAAACAGTGAGGCAGACATTATGAACACGAAGCTGAAGCCGCAGGCAGTTGTTGCTGCCGACCAACGTGAAGAAGCCATCCGGTCGCTGTACCTGGAATCACTCCACCTCGTCGAACGTCTCCACCGTCGTCTACTTGACGTCATCAAGGATGAGTTCGATCGCCAGGGTCGCGATGACATCAATGCCGTCCAGGCATTGCTGCTGTTCAACATCGGCAATTCCGAACTTTCGGCAGGCGAGCTCCGTTCGCGGGGCTACTATCTCGGCTCAAACGTCTCCTACAATGTCAAGAAGCTGGTCGACCTTGGCTTCATCAATCACCAGCGCTCGCGTATCGATCGCCGCTCCGTTCGCATCAGCCTGACGGAAAAGGGCCAGGAAATCGCGGAAACGGTGGCGGGGCTCTATGAGCGGCACATCGGCTCGATCGAGAAGGTCGGTGGTATCGGATCCGATGAATTTTCTCAGATGAACAAGCTTCTTCAGCGTCTCGACCGGTTCTGGAACGACAGCATCGCCTATCGTCTCTGAGCTTTCAAAACTCCAGTCGATTTTGAAACCGGGTGCGTTCCCTGCGCATCCGGTTTTCGCATTCGCCATGCGGTGTCAGTTGAGGTCCGGCAAGGCTGGAAAAAAATACGCGAACAATTCCTGCGGCACCTGACTTGCGGCATGCGCGATCGCCGGAAACGGAAAAACAGCGTTGCGCAAAGAGCACAGTGAGGCCATCGCGTGGCCCGCAGCGCCATTGTCATTGCCCCACAGGGCCTTCAGCCACGAGCGAGACACGAATTGGCCATATTGACGTGTGATCGCCATCCTGGATGGCTGGGTGCGCAAACACGTTTTCGTGTCTTTACCCACTGCTAATATTGCGCCTTTGTTAACCATATCCCACTACGCCTGAACCTGTGCGAGGGGATCAAATGGGTATGATGATGTCGAAAAGAATCGGACCAGCAAATCTTTCACGCCGCACGCTTTTGCGATCAGCCGTATCGACCGGTGCGGTCATGATCGCAGCCCCGGTGCTGGCGCAAAATGCCATTGAAGCTCTGATTGCGGCCCCGCGCCGCGGGGCATGGGACGATCAGTTCGATGCGGCGGCAGCAACGCGCACCGTCGCCTCTGTGGCCACCAACAATCCGGTCCTTGGTCCAAATGCGCCTGCCAATATCCAGCAAGCGATCATGAAATATCAGTTGATCGTTTCGAACGGTGGCTGGCCGCGGGTGCAGCCTGCCCAGAAACTGCGGCTTGGTGTCGTCGATCCCGCTGTTCAGCAATTGCGCCAGCGTTTGATAATTTCCGGAGACCTGCCGCGGGATGTCGGCATGTCCAACGCGTTTGATTCCTATGTTGACGGTGCCGTAAAACGCTTTCAGGCGCGTCACGGTCTTCCCGCCGACGGTGTGCTGGGCGAATTCACGCTGAAGGCGATGAACATTCCGGCCACGACGCGTCTGCATCAGCTCGAAACCAATCTTGTCCGCCTTCAATCCATGTCAGGTGATCTTGGCCGCCGGTATGTCATGGTCAATATTCCAGCGGCCTATATCGAGGCCGTGGAAAATGGTCGTGTGGCCCTTCGCAACACGGCCATCGTCGGCTCGATCGAACGCCAGTCGCCGACACTGAACTCGAAGATCTACGAAGTCATCCTCAATCCGTACTGGACCGCGCCGCGCTCGATCATCCAGAAGGATATCATGCCGCTGATGCGCAAGGATCCGACCTACCTGGCGAGCAACAACATCCGCCTGTTTGACAATAAGGGCAATGAAGTCGCGCCCGAAACCATCGACTGGAACGCTGAGAAAGCCCCGAACCTGATGTTCCGTCAGGACCCGGGAAAGATCAACGCCATGTCTTCGACGAAGATCAACTTCCACAACAAGCATGCCGTCTATATGCACGATACGCCGCAGCAGGGCCTGTTCAACAAGCTGATGCGCTTTGAATCGTCCGGCTGTGTCCGCGTTCAAAATGTCAGGGACCTGACGACGTGGCTCCTGAAGGAAACGCCGGGCTGGTCGCGCCAGGAGATGGAGCGCGTCATCGCTACACGGAAAAACAACCCGATCAGGCTTGCCGAGGAGGTTCCGGTCTATTTCGTCTATATCACTGCCTGGTCGGCTGCTGACGGCGTGGTTCAGTTCCGCGATGACATCTACCAGCGTGACGGTGCAACCGAACTGGCATTGCAGACGACGACAGGGATCGAGCAGTCCGCCGGCCCGATCGGTGCAGACCTTTTGCCGCAGTAAGTCAGGCACTGATCCAGAAATTGAGGTCGCGCTTGCCGTAGCGCGGCCCTTTTCTGTTCTGGAGCATGGTAACTCTGGGCAAATGTCGCACGCCGTATTGCCCAAAACCGGGGCAGCCGCTAAGACGCTGGCAAACATATCCCGATCCGTCTGAGGAGACCTGCCATGTCGAATACCGAGACCTTCTTCTCCCGTTCGCTTTCCGATACCGACCCGGAAATCTTTGACGCGATCGAAAAAGAGCTTGGTCGCCAGCGCCACGAGATCGAACTCATTGCATCGGAAAATATCGTCTCACGTGCCGTGCTCGAAGCGCAAGGCTCGATCATGACGAACAAGTATGCAGAAGGCTATCCGGGCAAGCGCTATTATGGTGGCTGCCAGTTTGTCGATATTGCCGAAGAACTGGCCATCGAACGCGCCAAGAAGCTTTTTGGCGTGGCGTTTGCCAACGTGCAGCCGAATTCCGGCTCGCAGATGAACCAGGCCGTTTTTCTTGCGCTGCTTCAGCCGGGCGATACCTTCATGGGGCTCGACCTCAACTCGGGCGGCCATCTCACGCATGGCTCGCCGGTGAACATGTCCGGCAAGTGGTTCAACGTCGTCTCCTACGGTGTCCGTGAAGAAGATCATCTCCTCGACATGGACGATGTTGCCGAAAAGGCAAGGACCCACAAGCCGAAGCTCATCATTGCTGGTGGTACCGCATATTCGCGCATCTGGGACTGGAAGCGCTTCCGTGAGATTGCCGATGAGGTTGGTGCCTATCTGATGGTTGACATGGCCCATATTGCAGGGCTCGTCGCCGGCAACCAGCATCCATCACCTTTCCCGCATTGCCATGTGGCCACGACCACTACGCACAAGTCGTTGCGCGGCCCACGTGGCGGGATTGTCCTGACGAACGACGAGGCAATCGCCAAGAAGGTCAATTCCGCGGTTTTCCCTGGCCTGCAGGGTGGCCCGTTGATGCATATCATAGCGGCCAAGGCCGTTGCATTCGGCGAAGCGCTGCAGCCGGATTTCAAGGACTACGCCGCCCAGGTCGTCGTAAATGCCAAAACGCTTGCTGAAACACTCAAGGCAGGTGGTCTCGATATCGTCTCCGGCGGTACAGACAATCACCTCATGCTTGTTGATCTGCGAAAGAAGAATGCGACCGGAAAACGGGCGGAAGCGGCCCTTGGCCGCGCCTACATCACCTGCAACAAGAACGGCATCCCGTTCGATCCGGAAAAGCCCTTCGTGACCTCAGGGGTTCGTCTCGGCACGCCTGCCGGAACCACACGGGGTTTCAAGGAAGCTGAGTTCAAGGAAATCGGTTCTCTGATCGTGGAGGTTCTTGACGGTCTGAAATCGGCCAATTCCGACGAGGGCAATGCTCCAGTCGAGGCCGCTGTTCGTGACAAGGTCGTGGCCCTGACAGGCCGCTTCCCGATGTATCCCTACATGTAAGTCGAAGGAGAGGGGATGCGCTGTCCTTATTGCGGTTCTGAAGATACGCAGGTGAAGGATTCACGTCCGGCGGAGGACAATACGTCCATTCGCCGGCGACGCATCTGCCCGGACTGCGGTGGTCGCTTCACCACCTTCGAGCGCGTGCAGTTGCGTGAACTGATGGTGTTGAAAAAGACGGGCCGCAAGGTGCTCTTCGATCGCAACAAGCTGGTGCGTTCCTTTCAGATCGCACTGCGCAAGCGACCGGTCGACAACGACCGGATCGAGCGTGCCGTCTCCGGCATTGTTCGACGATTGGAAAGCTCTGGAGAAAACGAGATTTCATCGGAAGCAATCGGCCTGCAGGTCCTGGAATCCCTCAAGACCCTCGATGATGTGGCCTTTGTTCGCTATGCCTCGGTTTATCGCGATTTCAGCCACGCGGAAGATTTCGAGAAGGTCATTGAAGAGATCAATGCCAAGATCGCCCGTGATCCCGGGTTAGAGCCCTAGGGATGACGGTGGCATCCGAAGACCAGCGTTTCATGGCCGCAGCACTGCGGTTGTCACGCTGGCATACGGGTCTCACCGGAGCAAATCCTTCCGTGGGATGCCTCGTCGTCAAGGACGGTGTTATCCTTGGAAGCGGCGTTACTGCAATCGATGGCCGTCCGCACGCAGAAACCCAGGCATTGGGGATGGCCGGCACAAACGCCAGCGGCGCAACCCTTTACGTGACACTCGAGCCCTGTTCCCATCACGGCAAGACACCGCCTTGTGCTGATGCCATCGTGGCCGCAGGGATCGCAAGGGTCGTTGTGAGCCTTGCAGATCCCGATCCGCGTGTCTCGGGTCGCGGCCTTGCCATCTTGCGTGACCACGGCATCACGGTAGACGGAGCAATCATGGAGGAAGAGGTACGCCGCGCATTGCAGGCCTACCTCATGCGGCAGTTGCGGGGGCGCCCGCATGTTACCTTGAAACTTGCAGTTTCTGCCGATGGAATGATCGGTCGCAAAGGGGCAGGGCAGGTTGCCATCACCGGTGCCGGTGCCCGTGCCCAGTCCCATCTTGTCAGGGCTGAAACGGACGCCATTCTTGTCGGTATCGGCACGGCACTTGCCGATGATCCCGAATTGACATGCCGTACGCCTGGCCTTGAGAACCTGTCGCCGCTGCGGATCGTTCTTGATCGCCGGCTTGATCTTCCGCTTAGATCGAAGCTCGTTTATACGGCAAGTGATACACCTGTCATGGTCGTATCATTGGGTGACAGGGATGCCGATGACGCCGGGCGCGAAGACAGAGGTGCCATGCTTTCCGCTGCTGGTGTCGAACTCCTTACCGCAGAAACACTCCAGACCTTCTTGAACACGCTTGCAGCCCGGGGCCTTTCTTCAATCCTCATCGAAGGTGGTGCAACCGTTGCGCGTAGCTTTCTGGACGCCGGGCTGGTCGACAGGATCCTTCTGTTTGAAGGCACTGTGAACGTTGGCGCCGACGGTATTGCATCTCCCATTCAACGATCCGATATGCCGCACGGCTATCGTCTGGTCCGCAGTTCACAATTCGGGACCGATCATTGCCATGAATACGAAAGGTTTTCTTGATGTTCACGGGTATCGTTACCGACGTTGGAACGGTCGCGGAGCTGACCCCTCTCAATGCGGGCGTCAGGCTCAAGGTCGTAACGAATTATGATCCAGGATCCATCGATCTGGGAGCTTCTATCGCGCATGCCGGCGTCTGCCTCACCGTGGTTGACGTTTCCGACAAGGCCGGCAACGATCGATGGTTCAAGGTCGAAGCATGGGAGGAGGCACTGCGCCTGACCACACTTTCCGGTTGGCGAGAAGGAACCAGGATCAATCTTGAGCGGGCTTTGAAGGTGGGCGATGAGCTCGGTGGTCACATCGTGTCTGGCCATGTTGACGGCAAGGCCGAGATCGTGTCCGTGACGGCCGAAGGTGACGCCGTGCGTTTCCGGCTGCGTGCACCAGACGAGTTCGCCCGCTTCGTCGCCCCGAAAGGCTCGGTGGCACTCGATGGAACCTCTTTGACGGTCAATGCCGTTGATGGTGTCGAGTTCGATGTCCTTCTTATCCGTCACTCCCTCTTGGTGACGACCTGGCATGAGCGCAAGCCTGGGGATTTTGTAAACTTCGAAGTGGATACGATGGCGCGCTACGCTGCCCGCCTGGCCGAGTTTCCGACGCGGTGACCGCGATCTGGTCGAACCACAGTCATTGGTCTGACAAGCCGCACATGACCTGGTGCTCATGCCAAAGCGTGTTTTCCCTGCGGGACTTCGTCAATACGCTTCTGTCGACGAACTCGCAGGCTCGGTCGTGGAGGCCTGCAATACTCCACGACTTGGTTTTCTCATGTTCTTGCTTAAGCAGGCAGGGTCTGGCTCAAGAAACCGTCTCGTCATTGTCTTCCCGGCGGATCAAAGAGGTCCGCCCAAGAGCGTGATAAAAGACGATCGCTCCGATCGTTGCGGTGCCAATTCCGTCAAGGGTGAAGCCCGCAACATCAAGCTTGAAGTTCCCAGCCCCAAGAACGAGCGCTACGCCGACCGTGATGAGATTGCGAGGCTCGGCGAAGTCGACCTTGTTTTCAACCCAGATCCGACCCGCCGTTGCTGCGATGAGGCCGAACACGACGATGGAAAGCCCTCCGAGCACGGGCCCGGGAATAGTCTGGATGAGGGCTCCGAACTTGGGGGAAAAACCGAGGAGAATTGCAATGGCAGCCGCGACGAGGAAAATGAGGGTAGAGAAGATGCGCGTCACCGCCATCACGCCCATGTTTTCCGCATAGGTTGTCATCCCGGTTGCACCGAAGGACCCCGAAAACATCGTTGCGATACCATCACCGATGAAGGCACGGCCGAGGTATGGATCGAGATTGCGCCCCGTCATTGCGCCGATCGCCTTGATATGCCCAAGGTTTTCGGCAACGAGGATGACGACGACGGGAGCGATCAATGTGATTGCAGATCCCGAGAATACGGGCGCGGTGAAACGGGGCCAACCGAACCAGGCCGCTTCCGAGACACCGCTAAAGTCGATCGGCATGCCGAAGCCGAGGCCATTGGCAATCACGAGATAGGCGATATAGGCAAGCGCGCCGCCGATCAGGATTGGCAGCCGTCGCATCATCCCTGGAGCATAGACTGCAACGGCACCCACGGACACAAAGGTCAAGATTGCGATCCAGCGTGACAACTGATCCCCATCAGGGTTTGCAGCACTTGTGCCCGACGCACTGGCAATCGCGATCGGCGCAAGTACAAGCCCGATCGCTGCAACAATTGCTCCGGTAAGGACCGGCGGCATGAGCCGCTCGATCCAGCGGTGGCCGGCAAGTACGACGATCACACCAATCAGCGTATAAAGTGCGCCTGCGGCAATGATGCCACCAAGCGCCACTGCGATGTTCGGGTTGGGGGCGCCGGCGATGGCACCCGTTGCGGCAAGCACCGGTCCGATGAAGGCAAACGAAGAGCCGAGATAGCTCGGTACGCGTCCTCCGACCGCAATGAAAAAGATCAGCGTCGAAAGGCCCGAAAACAGGATCGAGACGTTGGGATCAAATCCCATGAGGATTGGTGCAAGGACGGTTGAGCCGAACATTGCAACGACATGCTGGAGCCCAAGAACCATTGTCTGCCCGGCAGGCAGTCGCTCATCGGGCAGTATGCGTCCTTGTGTCTTCAGTCGCCAGCGTGGAAAATAACCGCCTGTCTCGTGCATGGTGTGCCTCGTTGCATTGGTTTTTGCCCGGCGACATTGACGACCCCCTTGAGGTTGTCGAAGAAAGATCGCGTTGTCGCTGGCCTGGCATTCACTTCGTTCGCCGCATTGATTCGCGGGCGTCAGTCCGCCTTGACTTTCGATACTTGTATCGGCTGCAGCTGTCATCGGCTCGGGCGGTTTTCCCACGGAATAGTCGTTCCAGGCCCGCATCGAACGACAAGGCGTAAAACTTTTACCCGTATTCAGAACGTTGATATCGACGTGGGATTGTCTGATTTCTGCGTTGCTTCGGCTGCACGACTGCCTTTATGACAGCTTTGTGACAGTGAGACGCACTGAGGATCAGATCGATGATGAGCATTTTCCGAAAAATGATGCCGCGGGAAGACAAGTTCTTTGACTTGTTCTCCGACCATGTGCTGACGGTGGTCGAGGCCGCCGAGGCCCTGGAGGAGCTCCTTAACGGCAAGGAGATGGAGAAGAACTGCCAGCGGATCATCGACCTTGAAGAGCGCGCCGACGTCATTACGCAGGAAGTGCTTCTTGCCGTGCGCCGCAGCTTCATCACCCCGTTCGATCGCGGCGATATCCAGGATCTGATCCAGTCGATGGATGACGCCATCGACATGATGCACAAGACGGTCAAGACGATTCGCCTGTTCGAACAGACGGAATTTGATCCGCTGATGTGTGCGATGGGTGGTGAAATCGTCAAGGCCGCCCGTCTTGTCGCGCAGGCCATCCCGCTTCTCAACAAGGTCGGGACGAATGCTCAGCGCCTGACGGCCATTTCCCAAGAGGTGACAGAAGTTGAAGACCGCTCCGACGATCTCCATGATCAGGGTATGAAGGAACTCTTTCTTCGACATGGTTCGTCCGGCAATGCTATGGCCTACATGATCGGAGCCAAGCTCTACGCAGAACTGGAGAAGGTCGTGGATCGCTTTGAAGACGTTGCCGACGAAATCAGCGGCATTGTCATCGAGAACGTCTGATGGATGCCACCCTTGCCCTGCCGCTTTTGATCGGCCTGATCGCCATCGCACTGTTTTTCGACTTTCTCAACGGATTGCACGACGCCGCCAATTCGATCGCCACGATCGTTTCGACCCGCGTCCTTCGCCCGCAATACGCAGTAATCTGGGCGGCTTTTTTCAATTTTATCGCTTTCCTGTTCTTCGGTCTCCACGTTGCGGAGACGCTCGGGACAGGCATCATCGATCCGATGATTGTTTCGCCGCAGGTCATCTTTGCAGCTTTGATGGGAGCAATTGTCTGGAATATCATAACCTGGCTCTTCGGTATCCCGTCGAGTTCCTCGCATGCATTGATCGGCGGGCTGGTCGGGGCCGGGTTTGCAAGGGTCGGACTGGATTCGATTGTCTGGACAGGCTTGCTGAAGACCGTCGGGGCCATTTTCATGTCACCAGCCATCGGCTTTTTCCTTGCCCTGCTTCTGGTCCTGGGTGTCTCCTGGCTATTTATCCGCCAGACGCCGTTTGCCGTCGACAATACGTTCCGCTTCATGCAGTTCATTTCCGCCTCGCTTTATTCGCTGGGCCATGGTGGTAACGATGCGCAAAAGACAATGGGCATCATCGCCGTTCTCCTGTTCAGCCAGGGTTATCTCGGATCCACCTTCTATGTACCGTTCTGGGTTGTCATTACCTGTCAGGCAGCGATGGCCCTTGGAACGCTCTTCGGTGGCTGGCGGATCGTTCACACGATGGGTTCGAAGATCACCCGACTGAACCCCATGCAGGGTTTTTGTGCTGAAACGGGTGGCGCACTGACATTGTTTGGCGCGACCTGGCTCGGCATTCCGGTTTCGACGACCCATACGATTACAGGTGCCATTATCGGCGTGGGATCGGCGCGCAGGGTTTCGGCGGTCCGCTGGGGCGTCGCCGGCAACATCGTTATTGCCTGGGTTGTAACAATGCCTGCAGCGGCCCTCATAGCGTATCTTTCCTACAATCTGAGCGCACTTTTTGGCTGACACCGTCATCGTCGTGAAGCCGGACTTTAAGGCCCAGGCTACGACCCTTTCTGTCCTGCCAGGTTCGCCACCTCAGCGCTTGATGCCTGGACGGTCTTCGCAGAGCGGCGTCTTGTGCAGGGCTGCTATGGCTAAAAGGGCTTGCCTTCCTGCTGTCTCCATGATTTGACCCGCGCCATAGTCGCGATCATGCAGATCTCGCATTCCAGCCTCAGGAAACCACCATGTCCGACACCGCAAATCCACATCTCCTCATAATCGAAGCCCGCTTCTATGATGACATGGCCGATGCGCTTCTCGAAGGTGCGGTCCATGCACTGCGCGAGGCGGATGCAACCTACGACGTGGTGAGCGTGCTTGGCGCCCTGGAAATCCCGGCGGCAATTGCCATGGCTCTTGATGCCAGCGAAACGGGTGGTACCGTCTATGACGGGTTTGTCGCACTCGGCATGGTCATTCGCGGAGAGACCTATCATTTTGATATTGTCGCGAATGAATCGTCGCGGGCCCTGATGGATCTTGCCGTCTCCGAATCGCTTGCCATCGGCAACGGAATTCTCACGGTGGAAAACGATGAGCAGGCGTGGGCGCGTGTGCGCCGCTCCGACAAGGACAAGGGCGGTTTTGCCGCACGCGCTGCACTGAAAATGATCGCGTTGCGCAATAAATTGAATGGTTGATGCGATGACGAAAGACGAAAAGCCGGCGGCAAAACCCGCCAATCAGCGCGGAGCTGCCCGCCTTGCAGCCGTCCAGGCCCTCTATCAGATGGATGTCGGCGGTGCTGGTGTTCTGGAGGTTGTCGCAGAATACGAGGCTCATCGACTTGGACAGGAACTGGACGGGGAGACCTATCTCAAGGCCGACCCGTCATGGTTTCGGTCCATCGTTTCGGGTGTCGTTCGCGAGCAGGTCAGGATCGATCCGGTCGTTCGTTCCGCCCTGCAGGAGGACTGGCCGTTATCGCGTCTCGATTCGACGCTACGTGCCATCCTGCGTGCCGGGACCTTCGAGATACTTGATCGCAAGGATGTTCCTGTCCCCGTCATCGTGACGGAATATGTCGAGATCGCCCGGGCTTTCTTCGAAGACGAGGAGCCAAAAATCGTCAATGCAGTTCTGGACCGGATCGCCAAGCAGGTGCGCGGTCCCACAGCACGGTAGACAAGCGTAATGGATGGCGGTGTGGACGCACTTCAGGCTCAAGTCAGAACAGCAAAACGCAACGTCTTCCTTCTTGCGAGCGTCCAGGCAATTCTTGGATCTGCTCCACCGCTCACCTTTGCACTTGGTGCCCTTGCCGGCTACCAGATGCTCGGTGACGACAAATCACTTGCCACTGCGCCATTGACAGGCTTCAATATCGGCGTGGCCATCGGCGCCATGGTCGTCGCCATTGCGTCCCGTTACCTTGGCCGCCAGGCAAGCTTCATGCTTGGTGCACTTGTCAGCGCGACCGGTGCAGCCGTTGCCGCCGTCGCCTTGTTCCGCAGCGATTTCTGGCTTTTCGCCTTCGGTCTCCTGCTGATTGGCGTGTCGGGTGGCTTTACCCAGAAGATTCGCTTTGCGGCCGCCGATGCGTCGCCCAGTTTCTACAAGCCACGGGCGATTTCATGGATACTTGCAGCCGGCATCATCTCGGCCATTGTCGGACCTCAGCTGGCAATCTGGGCAAAGGATTTTTTTGAACCGGTCATTTTTGCCGGCGCCTTTGTGGCGGTGATCCCTCTCAGCCTTCTGGCCATCCTTGTCCTGTCTGGACTGAAATTGCCCCAGACCGAAACCGTTGACAAGGGCGAGGTTGCCGCACGCCCCTTGATGGAGATCGTAAAAACCCAGCGCTTCATCACCGGCATGGTCTGCGGCATCTCTTCCTACGCATTGATGACCTTCATGATGACCGGGGCGCCTCTTGCCATGGTCATCGGTTGCGGCTTCTCCACCGATCTGGCAACCCTTGGTATCCAGTGGCATGTCCTTGCGATGTTTGCTCCAAGCTTCTTTACCGGCATGCTGATATCCCGCTTCGGGACCGAAAAGGTTGTCGCTTTCGGCCTGGTGGTCCTCATGGCCTGTGCGATCGTCGCGCATATGGGGATCGAGTTGTGGAATTTCTGGGGAGCGCTGGTTCTGCTCGGCATCGGGTGGAATTTCGGCTTTATCGGATCGACGACCATTGTTGCGTCAAGCTATCGACCCCAAGAGGCAGACAAGGTTCAAGGCTTCCACGACATCATCCTCTTTGCCACCGTGGCAATATCCTCCTTTTCTTCCGGCAAGGTATTCACCGCCTGGGGATGGTCCGTAATGAACATGGTCATCTGGCCCGTGACGATAATCTGTCTCATTCTCATCTTCTTGCTGATGCGCAAGACGGCATCTGCCAAAGCCCTATGAATACTTATTTTTCGGGGGCTTGACCAAACCTCGTCCTCAAAGGCAATCTCGCCTCCGCGTGGCAAGGTTTGGTTTCCTTGGAGGGGAGCCGTTGCTGCGAGATGGCTGGCGAGGGGACCTCGGCGGCGTAAGGGAGAGGATTAGACGAATGACCGTAATTTTCGGTGTGATCGTGTGCGGCCTGTTGTCCATCGCGTACGCGGTCTGGGCAACGCAAAGCGTATTGGCCGCTGATCAGGGCAATGCCCGAATGCAGGAAATAGCAGGCTATATTCGGGAGGGGGCACAAGCCTACCTGACCCGTCAGTACATGACGATTGCCATTGTCGGGGCAGTGGTGGCCGTCCTCGCATGGTTGCTTTTGTCCGCAACCGCCGCCATCGGCTTCATCATAGGTGCGGTGCTTTCTGGAGCCGCCGGGTTCATCGGCATGCATGTCTCCGTTCGCGCCAATGTCCGGACCGCCCAGGCCGCCTCGCAGAGCCTTTCTGCCGGCCTTGACATTGCGTTTAAGTCCGGTGCCATCACCGGCATGCTGGTTGCCGGTCTCGCGCTGCTTGGTGTCTCCATCTACTATTGGATACTGACCGCAGTGCTTGGCCATGCGACAGGATCGCGCGAAGTGATAGATTCTCTTGTAGCGCTTGGGTTCGGCGCATCGTTGATTTCGATCTTTGCCCGTCTTGGCGGCGGTATCTTCACAAAAGGTGCCGATGTCGGCGGTGATCTCGTCGGCAAGGTGGAAGCGGGCATTCCCGAGGATGATCCGCGCAACCCGGCCACTATCGCCGACAATGTCGGTGACAACGTCGGAGATTGCGCGGGCATGGCTGCTGACCTCTTTGAGACCTATGCCGTCTCGGTTGTTGCAACGATGGTGCTTGCCGCGATCTTCTTTGCCGGGGCTCCAGTTCTGGAAAGTGCGATGATCTATCCGCTTGCCATCTGCGCAGCCTGCATCATCACCTCGATCGTGGGAACGTTCTTCGTCAAGCTCGGAAGCAACGGCTCCATCATGGGCGCGCTCTACAAGGGGTTGATCGTCACCGGTCTGCTGTCGATTGTTGGCCTGGGGATTGCGACATCACTGACGATCGGGTGGGGCTCGATCGGAACGGTTGCAGGGATGGACATCACCGGCACCAATCTCTTTTTCTGCGGTATCCTCGGGCTTGTGGTTACGGCATTGATTGTCGTCATTACCGAGTATTACACCGGCACCAACAAGCGGCCGGTCAATTCAATCGCCCAGGCATCGGTTACCGGTCACGGAACGAACGTTATTCAGGGCCTTGCTGTTTCGCTGGAATCGACGGCGCTTCCGGCCATCGTCATCGTGGCGGGCATCATCGCGACCTATCAGCTGGCAGGTCTGTTCGGTACCGGTATCGCCGTTACGGCAATGCTTGGTCTTGCAGGCATGATTGTTGCACTCGACGCCTTTGGACCTGTGACAGACAATGCCGGCGGTATCGCGGAAATGTCGGGCCTTCCGTCTGATGTCCGCAAGTCGACCGATGCACTCGATGCGGTCGGAAACACGACGAAGGCGGTCACCAAGGGATACGCAATCGGTTCTGCGGGCCTCGGTGCTCTGGTCCTGTTTGCCGCCTACTCGAACGACCTAGCCTACTTTGCCTCAAACAGTGATCGCTACCCCTACTTTGCGGGAATGGGTGACATTTCCTTCAGTCTCTCCAACCCCTATGTTGTCGCCGGCCTCATCTTCGGTGGCCTGATCCCGTATCTCTTCGGTGGCATTGCAATGACCGCTGTCGGCAAGGCGGGGAGTGCAGTCGTTGAAGAAGTACGCCGGCAGTTCCGAGAAAAGCCGGGCATCATGAAAGGCACGGACAAGCCTGACTATGGGCGCGCGGTGGATATGCTGACGAAAGCGGCGATCCGCGAGATGATCATTCCATCTCTGTTGCCGGTTCTGGCACCGATTGTCGTCTATTTTGGCGTCCTCTTGATCTCGGGCTCCAAGGCGTCGGCTTTCGCAGCGCTCGGGGCCTCTCTGCTCGGTGTTATCGTCAACGGTCTGTTCGTGGCAATTTCGATGACGTCCGGTGGTGGCGCCTGGGATAACGCCAAGAAGAGCTTCGAGGATGGTTTCGTGGACAAGGATGGAAACCGTCACATGAAGGGCTCGGAAGCGCACAAGGCGTCCGTCACCGGTGACACGGTCGGCGATCCCTATAAGGATACGGCAGGGCCTGCCGTCAACCCGGCGATCAAGATCACCAATATCGTGGCCTTGCTGCTTCTGGCCGTTCTTGCGGGGTAAACATCCCTTCCAGCCATGAAAAAACCCGCAAGGCAGGTGCCTTGCGGGTTTTTTGTCTGTTTCGAACGGCTCAGTCGCCCAGATTCTGGAAGAGTCTGCGGGCTGCATTAGCATTACCGGCAGCGCCACCGGACAGTAGCTGTTGCAGGAAGGTCAGGTCGCGACCGCCGGTAGGCGTCGTGCGCGAAATGGTGTCGAACACCTTTCCGTCCTGAAGAGTGTAGTGCGCCTTGCGCTCGATGACGCCATCCTTGTTGAAATAGATCGCCAGAACCGTCTGTTCCACAAGGCGCGGTTTCATGAATGCGACGGGGCGTTCCCGCTTTTGGGAAATGTAATAGAAGACTTCGGTATCGAATGTCGCGGTCGTGGACGGTGTGCCCATCGTCAGCAATACCTGTTCACGGCTCGACCCGACAGGGATCAGGGCAAGTGATTCTTCATCGATGACATAGCCGTTATACGTTGTCTGGCCGATGTCCATGGTTGTGCAGCCGGTGACTGCGGTTGACGCGATGATGGCCGCTACAGCGGTTCTGCTCAAGAACTTCATTTCAGACCTTAACACCTGTCTCTGAGGACTTCCCGACTTCCGTTTTCCGGCCTTCGCCGTCTCCTTGCTGTCCATATCATTGTGGCTATTCCGGGGAGAGGCCGATGCCTATGCCCGAAGTGCCACACGCAAAGCGCGTCAAGATATGCGTCACGACATTGCAATTCGTGCCTGCTTCGGTAAACCAGCTTTCGCTTCCATGCAACATGTGGGAACCAACTGCGGGAATTCTTATGGTCTTCGGCCTGTTCAAAAAGAAGAAACAAAATCAGCCGATCATCGATCGTCAATATGCCACCTTGACCTCAGCGGCACGTGATCCTGTGTTCTATACTGATCTCGGCGTGCCGGACACCGTCATGGGGCGTTTCGAGATGATTTCGATCGTCATGATCCTGTTTTTCCGCAGGACGGCAAAATCCGACGTCAGCGGTCAGGAAATTGCGCAGGAAATCATCGATGCATTCTTCCAGGATATTGATCACTCGATCCGTGAACTCGGAATTGGTGACCAGGGGGTACCAAAGCGTATGAAGAAGCTGGCCGGAATGTTCTACGGACGTCTCGAACGCTACGCCGAAGCCCTCGAAGGTAACGATCGCGAGGGATTGGCAAATGCGCTCCGGCGCAATATCTATCCTCGAAATGATGATGAAGATCCGATGTTGGGACTGGCAGACTGGATGATCGGTGCCGAGCGCGCACTTGCATCGGTGCCCGAAGACGACATCGCTCGCGGTGTTGCAACTCTGCCCGCGCCGGGAAAGTGACGGTTTGATGAAACACGAGCTCGCAAAGCCTGCCTTTTCCTATCCGGTCCGTGTCGCACATGTATCGGTCAATCCCTTGTCTGTTCACGTTGAGGCAAATGCCGCCGAACGGCAGAAGCTGGCAGAGCTGTGGCAGGTGCTTGCCGTACATGCCCTGTGTGCAGACCTTCAGATCATGCGATGGAAAAAGGATGGCGTACGCGTCAAGGGACGGATTGAAGCAGAGCTTGAGCAGGCTTGCGTGGCGACCCTGGAGCCGGTGACAACGAGGCTCGATGAGACATTCGAGCAGGTGTTCGTGCCGGAGGGCTCAAAGCTTGCCCGCCTGGTGTTGAGCGATACCGCGGAGATGGTTCTGGATCCGGAAGGCCCCGATCTTCCCGAAACTTTTACCGGTGACACGATTGATGCGGGCGAAGTCGTCGCTGAGATGGCAGCCCTTGCGATCGACCCCTATCCGCGTAAGTCCGGCCTTGGTTTTGATGACTATATCGAAAGCGACGGAACGTCGGATGAAGCCAAACCGTCGCCATTTGCGGTTCTCAAGGACTGGAAAAAGAACGGTTAAGGATGGAAATCGCCGCGATTGGGTTGTAAGCACCGGCGGAAAGATTATTTTGGCCATCATTTCGCCCTTGAGGCGAGCAAGAGGATCAGCGACGCGTGATCAGAATTTCTGTTGATGTCATGGGAGGCGATTTCGGTCCCGAAGTTGCCATCGCCGGCGCAGCCAAGGCATTGGAACGGCATCCTGATGTTACCTTCGTCCTGTACGGCCTGAAGGCCGAATGCGATCCCTATCTCGAAAAATTCCCGAAGCTGCGTGCGCGCTCCGTCTTCCACGAGTGCGAGCTTGCCGTCGGCATGGATGAGAAGCCGAGTGCTGCCCTGCGGCGTGGGCGTTACGTATCAACGATGTGGCGTGCCATCGAGGCGGTAAAGAATGATGAGGCCGATGTCGCCGTATCTGCGGGTAATACGGGCGCACTGATGGCGATGGCGAAATTCTGTCTGAGGACCATGGCTCATATTGAACGGCCGGCAATCGCTGGAATCTGGCCCACCTTGAAAGGGGAGAGCATTGTTCTGGACATCGGTGCAACCATCGGTGCCGACGCTCAACAACTGCTCGATTTCTCACTGATGGGCGGCGCAATGGCGCGCGCCCTCTTCGAGGTCGAGCGTCCGACTGTTGGCCTCCTCAACGTTGGTGTCGAGGAGGTCAAGGGGCAGGAAGAGGTGCGCGAGGCTGGGCGTCTGATCCGCGAGGCCGACCTTGGTACGATCGCGTATCATGGCTTTGTCGAGGGTGACGATATCGGCAAGGGAACGGTTGACGTCGTGGTGACCGAAGGGTTTACAGGAAACATTGCCCTGAAGACGGCCGAAGGAACAGCCCGGCAGATCTCACAGCTCCTGCGGGAGGCGATGTCACGTACGATTTTCGCAAAGATCGGCTATATTCTTGCAAAAGGTGCCTTCAACGCCTTGCGCGAGAAGATGGACCCCCGCAAGGTCAATGGTGGGGTCTTTCTGGGGCTGAATGGCATCGTCATCAAGAGCCATGGAGCCACAGATGCGGAGGGCTTTGCCGCAGCGATCGACGTTGGCTATGACATGGCACGCAATGGTCTGACAGCAAAGATTGCAGAAGACTTGAGAATTTATCATGCCCGAAGCCAGCCACCAGCTGGCCCCGAGGCTGCCTGACGACAGGATGTAAGCAGAATGATCCGTTCAGTGGTTCGCGGTTACGGGGCAGCGCTGCCCAGGCGCGTGATGACCAATCGCGAGTTGGAAGGCATCGTGGAGACGTCCGACGAATGGATTGTCCAGCGTACCGGCATCCGCCAGCGCTACGTTGCCGGCGACGACGAAACCACTGCGTCGCTCGGCGAAAAGGCGGCGCGCGCCGCGCTTGCCAAGGCGGAATTGACGCCTGACGACATAGATATGGTGCTGGTTGCCACATCGACGCCCGACAACACTTTTCCTGCGACGGCCGTGAACATCCAGAACAGGCTTGGCATGACCCATGGCTTTGCGTTCGACATGCAGGCGGTCTGCTCAGGTTTCGTCTTCGCGATGACAACGGCCGACATGTATATTCGTGGCGGCATGGCAAAACGGGTCCTGGTTATCGGTGCTGAAACGTTTTCACGCATCCTCGACTGGACAGATCGCACGACCTGCGTTCTGTTTGGCGATGGGGCAGGGGCGCTCATTTTGGAAGCGACTCACGGGGAGGGAGAGGTTGGCGACCGTGGTGTCTTGACGGCACATCTGCGTTCGGACGGCGCGCACAAGCAAAAGCTCTATGTAGATGGCGGCCCCTCGACAACAGGAACGGTCGGGCATCTTCGTATGGAAGGCCGCGAAGTTTTCAAGCATGCCGTCGGCATGATCACGGATGTGATCGAAGATGCGTTTTCTGCAACCGGCACTACGGCTGACGATCTCGACTGGCTCGTTCCACATCAGGCCAACCGTCGAATCATAGACGGATCCGCCAAGAAGCTGGGTATTCCGTCCGAAAAGGTTGTCGTCACGGTTGATTTGCATGGTAATACTTCGGCAGCATCGATACCCTTGGCATTGTCTGTCGCGCTCGATGACGGTCGCATCAAGAAGGGCGACCTCGTCATGCTCGAGGCCATGGGCGGCGGTTTTACCTGGGGTGCAATGCTCATTCGCTGGTAATGCCCGCTCTTGAACCCGCTGCTTGTCCTGGTGTAAGCACCGAAGCTGCTGATTTTACAGTAGAGCTTGACCGTGAGGCTCAACCTAAATAGTCTCAGGTAAGCTTTCAGAACGATACATGAATTGAACTGGGCGGGGATCATGGCCGGAAAGACAGTGACACGGGCAGATCTGGCGGAATCGGTGTTTCGCAAGGTCGGGCTTTCGCGAACCGAGTCTGCTGAGCTCGTGGAAACCATCATCGACGAGATATGCAACGCGATCGTGCGGGGCGAAACGGTGAAGCTTTCTTCGTTTGCGACTTTCCAGGTCCGATCCAAGAATGAACGGATCGGTCGTAATCCGAAGACAGGCGAGGAAGTTCCAATTTCTCCGCGGCGCGTCATGACGTTCAAAGCATCCAATGTCCTCAAGCAGCGAATCTTGCGGGCCCATAACATGCGCAAGCTGAAACAGAAGTCTGCCGTACCGGTCGCTTGAGGCAAAGTCCTGTTCAATTCCTGTACACGTACTTGAATTTTGGCAGTTAGACCGCTGAAATGACGACGATTCGTAATCTCGCCCTTTTGTTGGTCGAGCATGGATTGCCGGTGTGTAGCATGCACGCCCTGGGAGATAGATGTGGACAAGAGCCCCGACGCGTTCCGGACAATCAGCGAGGTCGCCGAAGATCTCGATCTGCCCCAGCATGTCCTCAGGTTCTGGGAAACGCGCTTTCCGCAGATCAAGCCGATGAAGCGTGGCGGCGGACGCCGTTATTACCGCCCTGACGATGTCGACCTGCTCAAGGGTATTCGTCATCTTCTTTATGATCATGGCTATACGATCAAAGGCGTTCAGAAACTCCTGAAGACCAACGGCAATAAATTCGTGGTGGCGATTGCTTCCGGTGACCTGGCGACGATGGATGCCATCATGGCGGCTAGCACCGACAAACAGGCTGGTTCGAAGGTCGCGCATCCGGAAGATGATCAGATTGTCGGTCGTCCCAAGGCAAAACCCAGCGGCCGTTTTTTCGGTTTCGGATCTTCTGGTGATGGCGTTTCATCGGGTCCATCGAACGGCGATGGCAGTGTCGGAAAAGAAGATCGGGCCCTGCTTCAGGAGGCATTGTTTGACCTTCTGGAGTGCAAGCGTCTTCTGGATCAGGTCCGCTAGGCGGTTTGATTTTGCTTGTGAATTTTGGTGTTCACCTCTGGTTCAGGCGGGAAATAGGACCATGTTCGCCTCTGAAAGGATAAAAGAGAGGTGAGGAAACATGAAAAAACTGGCTGTTATCCTGATATCCTTGGCGACCGCGACGACCGGGGTCGTACCCGCACAGGCATTTCCTGTAGCGCCGATTGCTAAGATCGAAACGTCCAATGCTGTCCAGCAGGTGGACCATCGCCGTGGTCATCGTTGGGATCGTCACCGTCCGCGTCATCACCGACATCGCCACCACCATCATCGGCGCAACAATGCCGGTGCAATCATCGGCGGACTTGCTGCAGGAGCCATTATTGGCGGGGCGCTGGCTGCGCAGCCACGCTATCGCAACAATAATGCCCACGTAAATTGGTGCTATAATCGCTATCGCTCCTATCGGGCCTATGACAATACGTTTCAGCCCTATAACGGGCCGCGTCGTCAGTGCAATTCACCCTATTGACGGGCAATGGGCCGGCTCACGATCGAGCCGGTCCAACAGCAATTCTAAATGAAGCCTCCCTTATCATTTCATCGTCCTAACTGAGCCTCGATTTCGGGGGGCGGCTTTGAATTAATCAAGGTCTGCATAAGCGTCCGCCAGTCAGGAAAGACAAGATATGCAG
>JAEWDP010000026.1 GCA_023390055.1 Pseudomonadota bacterium
GGATACGCTGAACGATGGCCAGAAGCTTTCATACGAACTGGTCAGCGACCGTCGTTCAGGAAAAGTTTCTGCCGACAACCTGCAGCAGGCCTGATCCGAATTGCGCACGGATGAAAAGGCCGGCAGAATCGGCCTTTTCAGATGCTCTCTTGTAAATGCCAGGAGAAACTACCATCTAAAGGTCAACGGTATTTCGGCGCAATGACGAATGCGGGAAACCGCGCCACTACCAGGAAGTTGGCATATTCGTGATTAACGAAGTGTTAACCATTCATGGTGATGATGAGCGTCATGATTGCGGCAGGCTTGAGCCGGACGCGAGCGCATTGAAATACCTATCCCGATTGTGGGTGACCACGGATGTACTGGCACCATTATAATCGGGTGTAGAAAAGGTCGGGCCTGACCGGCCTTTTTGGTTTAAAGGGAGCGGATGGATGTCCGCTCCCTTTGTCGCATTGGCTACAGGGACAGGGCTTCGATGATGCGGATCCACGAGCGGATCCCCTTATGGAAAGACTTCAGCTCATACTTCTCGTTTGGTGAATGGATACGATCATCCACGAGCCCGAAGCCGACAAGCAGGGAATCCATGCCGAGCATTTTTTGAAAATCGCCGACGATTGGAATGGAGCCCCCCATGCCGATAACGACCGCGGGTTTCGCCCATTCGTCGGACAATGCGTGTTTTGCCTTGGTCAGCACAGGTGAATCATAGGAGAGCTGGATCGCCGGAGAGCCTCCGTGCTCATGAAATTCAACCGAACAATCGGAAGGCAACCGTGAGCGCACATATGCCCGGAACGCGTCGCGAATGCTGGCAGGATCTTGCTGGCCGACAAGCCGGAATGAAACCTTCGCCGATGCCTTGGCGGCGATTACTGTCTTGAATCCCTCGCCGGTATATCCACCCCAGAGACCATTTACCTCGCAGGTTGGTCGCGCCCAGACGAGTTCGAGCACCGAACGACCCTTTTCGCCGGCCGGTACGGAAAGACCGACCTCGCCCAGGAGCTTTTCTGCTGTCGGAGCAAGCTTATCCCAGCTAGCCTTGATATTTTCCGGCGTTTCATCGACGCCGTCATAGAACCCTTCAAGTGTAATGCGTCCGGTATCGTCTCGCAGGCCGGCGAGGATCTCCGTCAGAATGTGGATCGGATTGGCGGCAGCTCCACCGAAAAGTCCGGAATGAAGATCACGGTCTGCTGCCGTAATGGTGACTTCTTCACCGACCAGGCCTCGCAGTGCAGCTGCGATGGCAGGCGTGTCACGATCCCACATGCTTGTATCGCAGACGAGTGCGCAGCTTGCCTTCAGTTCCTCGGCATTTGCCTCGAGAAACGGCTTCAGTGATGGCGAGCCGGACTCCTCTTCCCCTTCAAACAGGATCGTGATGCGCAATGGCAGACTACCGTGAATTTCCTTGTAGGCGCGGCAGGCCTCCACAAAGGTCATCAACTGTCCCTTATCGTCGGCAGTTCCGCGCCCGGTCAGAACTTTGCGACCGCCCCCAAGGTCTTTGACGGATGGTGAGAAGGGATCGTTGTCCCAAAGTTCGATCGGGTCGACGGGCTGAACGTCGTAGTGGCCATAGAAAAGAACATGAGGTGCGTCGGGCGTGGAGCCATCATGATGGGCAACAACCATTGGGTGGCCGGGTGTTTCACGCAATGATGCGTCGAAGCCGATCTCGCTCAAAGCGGTGACCAGCCACTCGGCCGCGACCCGGCATTCTGCCTTGTATGCTGGGTCGGTAGAAATTGATTTGATGCGAACAAGGTCAAAGAGACGTTTTAGGCTCTGTTCCAGATTCTGGTCGGCACGGTCGAGGATTGAGGGAAGGTCGGTCATAAGGGATCCTGTCTGCAATTACGGGAGCAACTCTAGAACAAAGACACACACCTTTCGAGGTCCGCCATGCCAAGAAACTGGAACTTGTATACATTCTTTGTGGTTGTCTCTGGCAAGTGCGGAAATGCCGTTCGTCAGTGTGTAAGGGGTAGTGCGCTCGCCATGTTCGACATACTGCCTGGCGATCCGAAAGGTGTTACCCGGTATCGGCAAAGAAGTATGGAGCGACCATCGTGTCGCTTAGGAGGGCGACCGGAGTTTGCAAGATCGGGATGGAAAAGGTCCGACATGGTGAGCAATGTTGCTGTTACGCGCGAGGTGACGGCTGCGCATCGTCTTTTCATCCTCGTTCGAGCACAGGGCTCCCTCCCCATCCTTCATGTCGGGGGCAATGTTATGTTTACAGACGGAGAGACTTGGGCCGCCTCAGATCGCAGTGGAGCGCCATCATCGTTGCGCAAATAAAAACCGCCATGGCTGGGAGGGGGACAGCCATGACGGTTCGATTAATAGGACAAAGGCCCGGAGAGGGGTTAGGCCTTTGCCCGGTCTGGGGCGGCGGGGGACAAGCCTGCGACCAGACTGCGGCGTGATCAAGCGCCGGTACACTTGAGATGATGAGCGCAGCAAGGCATTTCAAGGGAGGCCATGTTACAAATCAGTAACGTTGCGGTGAGACCTTATCGAAGGGAAGAAAGAAGTTTTCATGGACGGCCCGAGTGGCTCACGCTATTCCATAGCCTATGAAAAAAGGCGATCATCTCTTCCTCGTTGACGGTTCTGGTTTTATTTTCCGTGCATTCCATGCTCTTCCGCCGCTTACGCGCAAATCGGATGGGCTGCCTGTGGGAGCCGTATCCGGCTTTTGCAATATGCTTTGGAAATTGCTGACGGATGCGCGCGATACCTCTGTGGGGGTAACGCCAACACATTTTGCTGTCATATTCGATTATTCTGCCAAGACGTTTCGCAAGGAACTCTATGATGCCTACAAGGCAAATCGGTCCGAACCACCGGAAGATCTGATACCGCAGTTTGGACTGATCCGCGAGGCAACACGCGCCTTCAATTTGCCCTGTATCGAAACCGAAGGCTATGAGGCCGATGATATCATCGCGACCTACGCACGTCAGGCGGAGGCGCTTGGCGCCGACGTTACGATCATTTCATCTGATAAGGATCTGATGCAGCTCGTGACGCCGAATGTTCACATGTACGATAGCATGAAGGACAAGCAGATCGGTGTCCCGGAAGTCATTGAAAAGTGGGGTGTGTCGCCCGAGAAGATGATTGATCTGCAGGCCATGGTCGGAGATTCAGTCGACAATGTCCCGGGCATTCCAGGGATTGGGCCGAAAACAGCTGCACAACTCCTTGATGAGTATGGAGATCTCGATACGCTGCTTGAGCGCGCCGAAAACATCAAGCAGGTCAAGCGACGAGAAAATATCATCGCCAACGCAGATCTTGCCCGTCTGTCGCGCCAACTTGTGACGCTGAGCATAGACGTACCGTTGGAGGTGCCCCTGAACGGACTGGTTCTCGAGCCGCAGAACGGTCCGAAGCTGATCGCATTTTTGAAGGCGATGCAGTTCACGACACTGACGCGTCGTGTTGCCGACGCCTGTGATTGCGATGCCAGTGTGGTTGAACCGGCAGACGTGAAGGTCGTGTGGGGTGCGAGCGCTCGCGGTCCGGATCTCGATGCCGCTACCAACTCTGGTGCGGTTGACAGTCAGCCAGGGGAGGCCGCTCGTGACGTCTATGGCACATCGACGCCATTCGACCTTGCGATGGCTCGAGGAGAGGCATTTGCGAGCGCAAAGGTGGACAAGAGTTCCTACGTCATACTTGACGACATAGAGGATCTTGATGATTGGGTGCGCGCTGCCCGAGAGACCGGCCAGGTCGCGCTCGAGATAGAAGGCAGCGCTGTTGATCCGATGCAGGCGGAGATTGTCGGAATCTCACTTGCCGTGACAAATAACCTGCACGACCCCGTCGGCCTTGATATTCGCGCAGCCTATGTTCCGTTTGCTCACAAGACCGGCAGCAACGACCTTCTTGGGGATGGATTAGCCGACAACCAGTTGACCTTCCAAGAAGTCATTCAGCGATTGAAGCCTCTTTTTGAAGACACCTCTGTTTTGAAGATCGGCCATAACCTGAAATTTGCCTATCTGCTTTTGAAGCGCAACGGGGTCGAGATCAGCAGTTATGACGATGTGATGCTGATGTCCTACGTGCTTGAGGCAGGTGAGGGTGGGCACAGCCTTGCTTCACTGTGCGACCGCTGGCTTGATCATATGCCCGCATCGCTCAAGGATGTTGTTGGCAGCGGCAAGTCCACACTCACATTCGACCACGTTCCAATTGAGAAAGCCGGTGTCTATGCAGCCGAGAAGGCCGATGTGGCGCTCAGGCTCTTCATGGTTTTGAAGCCGCGCCTTATGGCAGATCGGCTTTTGCGCGTTTACGAACGGCTGGAACGGCCGATGGTCGCGACATTGGCCCAGATGGAAGATCGTGGCATTGCTATTGACCGGCAGATTCTGGCACGATTGTCCGGAGAACTGGCTCAGAAGGCTGCTGCGATTGAAGGGGAGATTTACGAGATTGCCGGTGAGCGTTTTACAATAGGCTCGCCTAAGCAGCTTGGAGAAGTTCTGTTCGGCAAGATGGGTTTGCCAGGAGGAGCCAAGACCAAGACCGGCCAATGGTCTACCTCTGCTCAAGTTCTGGAGGATCTGGCTGCGGAAGGGATGCTCTTGCCGCGCAAGATCATTGACTGGCGGCAGATGACCAAACTCAAGTCCACGTATACCGATGCCTTGCCGGGTCATGTTCATCCTGGGACATTGAGGGTACACACCTCATACTCACTGGCATCCACAACGACAGGACGCCTGTCATCAGTCGAACCGAACCTCCAGAACATTCCTGTTCGCACAACCGAAGGCCGTAAGATCCGGGCGGCATTTATCGCAGCACCGGGTTGCAAGCTGGTGTCGGCGGACTATAGCCAGATCGAATTGCGCGTTCTGGCACATGTTGCAGATATTCCGCAATTGCGTCAGGCTTTTGAGGACGAAATAGACATTCACGCCATGACGGCTTCGGAAATGTTCGGCGTTCCGGTAGAAGGCATGCCAAGCGAGGTCCGAAGACGGGCAAAGGCGATTAACTTTGGTATCATTTACGGGATATCTGCCTTCGGACTGGCAAATCAGCTTTCGATAGAACGCTCGGAAGCAAGTGAATATATCAAGAAGTACTTCGAGCGCTTTCCAGGTATTCGGGACTATATGGAGAGTACGAAGGCCTATGCGCGTGAGCATGGCTATGTGGAAACGATCTTTGGCCGCCGTGCGCACTATCCGGATATTCGTTCCTCCAACCCGCAGGTCCGGGCTTTTAACGAACGTGCCGCGATCAATGCACCGATCCAGGGGTCCGCAGCCGATATTATCCGTCGTGCGATGGTCAAGATGGAACCGGCTCTGGATGCGGCGGGGCTCACGACAACAGCCAACATGTTGTTGCAGGTCCATGATGAACTGATCTTCGAAGTCGAAGATGCAATGGTCGAAATGGCTCTTCCCGTAATTGTCGCGACAATGGAGCAGGCCGCCATGCCAGCCCTCGATATGCGCGTACCACTAAAGGTTGACGCAAGGGCTGCCTCGAACTGGGATGAGGCCCACTAAGTCTGCTTCGGTTCGTCTTGAATCGGCAGAAACCGGGCGAGAACATTGACCAGGGCTGTCCCCGCATCATCGATCGATCCACTATTGTCGATCGTCACGATGCCGTCGTCAACGGGAAGGAGAACGGCGCGTCGCTTTAGTCTTTGCAAGACCTCGGCATGCGTTTCCCGACCGCGCTTCTCAAGGCGTGTGGCGAGTATCTCCGGCCGTGCAGTAATGTTCACCACGGTCAGTGAGGGGAACACAGCCCTGAAACGGGGCAGGGCTTCCCGAGAGCCATTGGCAATGACGAGTTTGCCAAGTGCAATACGATCTTGAGCCTCGGATGGTATGCCGTAGTGAAGTCCATGGGCCTGCCAGTTCACGGCAAAGCGTCCAGCCTCGCTCATACGGTCAAATTCGGCCCTGGAGACGGCATCGTGGTCTTCGCCACCGCAATCGCGTGCGCGCGTGATGACACGGCGAACGAAGTACACGTCTTCATGCAGGTCCAGCCGATTGCGGGCGTAAGCGATCAACGTGTCCTTGCCCGCACCACTGGCACCAACGATGACGACCAGGTGGCCACGACGTAGACGGTTCTCCGTGGCGGTGTCATTGGTCATCATGCTACGCGCCGGCCTTCCCTCCATGTCGCACGGACCACCGGAACACCATTACTTCGATGCACGCGAACGAGGTCGGCACGTAAGCCTGGTGCAATTTGGCCGCGGTCGTCCAGGCCGACGGTTCGAGCAGGTGTCGTGGTCACCATGGCAATGGCCCGGGGAAGATCGATCGTGTCAACCTCGTCGGCAAGAACGAATGGCGCGTGTAACAGACTGAGCGGAACATAGTCGGAGGACAAAACATCCAGCACCCCGCGTTCAGCCAGATCACGCGCAGCAATGTTGCCTGAGTGTGATTTGCCACGAACAATGTTGGGGGCACCCATCAACACGCTCATTCCTGCCGTATGAGATGCTTCTGCGGCATCGAAACTAGTCGGAAATTCTGCCAGTCGCACGCCGTGGCTGATGGCTTCTTCCACGTGGTCGAGTGTGGCATCGTCATGGCTTGCAACAGTAATTCCGCTCCTGGCGCATTTTTGCGCCAGCGCGTTCCGGTGATTTGTGGAGTATCTTGCCGAAGCTTCCTGACGACGCGTCACGAAATGGACAAAGGCCTCGTCACTCAGGCCACGCTTCTCCTTGTAGTAAAGAACATACTGGTCCATGGACTGGAACTGGCGTTGGCCAGGGGCATGGTCCATCAGCGACACCAGCCGGACAAAGGGGTCATTTTCGAAGTCGTCGAAGTGCTGAAGGACGTTTGCCGAAGAGACTTCACAGCGCAGATGGAAGAGATGTTCGGCACGAAGCCTTCCCTCTTCCTGTGCCGCCTTTATGGCGTCAGCCAGATCACGCATTTCGCCTCTGTCGAACCCCCCATCCTCATCGGAACCCATGCGCAGGCAGTCGAAGACGGTGGTAATGCCTGATGTTGCAACCTGTGCATCATGGGCCTGAATTGCTGCTGTCGTGTTCCAGCGCACTCCGGGGCGCGGCGAGTAATGCTGCTCGAGATGATCTGTATGAAGTTCGATCAGGCCCGGAATGAGGTAATCCCCTTCCAGGTCGTCACCTTTGCGTACCGGGCCTTCGGATATGTCTGCGATCTGGCCGTTCCGTATCAGCACGGAACCGGAAAGTAATTGGTCTTCAAGGACGATCCGGGCATTTGTCAAAACGGACTCGGTATTCATGGAAGGATCTCTCTGTTTTGCTCTGGCGTGCCCAGAGGTTGCCAGCGATGAACGGTGAAGGGTGCACCACGATGGGTCTCAATGAACAGGGCGAGGCCACCGATCTGCAATGGATGACCGTTATACTGTGAAAACCGTTGCTCAAGTTCCCGTCGAACCAGTGAAACGCGCGCCGGTTGGACCGGGCCTGTCAGCGTCATATGAAAACGGAACTCATCCATGACGTAGGGATAACCCCATCGTACCAGATTATCGCGCTGGATATTAGACAGACGGTCCGGATGTCGCCGGTCAATATCGACCTTTGAAAGAGGGGCACGAAATGGCTCGAAGGTCTCCACGATTGATGCGCAAAAAGCTTGCATTGGCGGATAGACGATATCCGGAACAAGCGCAAAGAAGGGGCCAAGCTGGTCGATGACGATCCTGGGAAGATTAAACGCGTTTTTCGAGGCTGCAAAATTATCGAACGCTTCGATCAGGTCTGTTTCTCTTTGACCTTCACAAAGTTCAAATGGTGCCTTGAGGGTTGCGTGAAATCCGTAGCGTTGCGGATCTCGGACCAATCCCTGCCATTCGCCAGCAGGCATCGCAAGTGCAGTTGGTGGACCAAAGACCGTGCCAGAGAATGCGTCGCGTCCAAGCCATCTGCTGCTGGCTTCAGTCAATGAATCGTCAGGTGGTGGTGAGAAGTAGATTGCGTAGCGCAAGGTCATATCCGGATGTCAGGCGATTGCGCGAAGCATATCGACATAAAATACGTGGGAACAGGACCTGCGCTAGAAGATTTGCATGACAGAATGATGATAGTTGATGAAATCTAGTGCGTTGGCCTACCGATCAATCGCGATCGGATCGCATTTGATATGTTATCGAACAGGAAGACGACAAAAAGGATCAGGAGAACCATGTAGGCAACCTTGTCCCAATCAGCGTTGGTACCCATGGCCTCCAGCAGTTTAAGTCCGATACCACCCGCACCGACGGCACCGATGATTGTTGCCGAGCGTATGTTCGATTCCCAGAAGTAGAGCGACTGGGAAATGAAGACGGGCAACACTTGAGGGACGACGCCGAACCGGTTGACAAGCGCCGGACCGGCTCCCACCGACTTTATTCCCTCGCGCTGCCTGTCGTCGACATTTTCAAGCGCTTCTGCGTAGACCTTTCCAAGTGCGCCGCTGTCGGTAAAGAAGATTGCGGCGATGCCGGGGATCGGCCCGGGCCCGAAGGAACGGGTAAAGAACAGTGCCCAGATGAGCATGTCAATCGACCGCACGAAGTCGAATGTGCGTTTCATCAGCCAGTTTGCGACCCGGTTCGAGGTGATGTTTCGTGCCGCGATAAATGCCAGCGGAAAGGCCAACACCGTACCAAACAATGTTCCGACGAAGGCCATTACCAGCGTCTGCATCAGCTTGGTCAGGATGTCTGCATGCTGCCAGACGGTGTTGCCCAGGAATTCGGCAATCATGTAACCGAAATTGCTGCGACCTGGATCCAGACGATCGCCGACAATGGCTAGATGGAGGAGCTCTCCATAGCTCTTGCCCCAGAATACGGATTTGGTATCGAATAGGAAATTCGCCCAGCCTAGGAAGCGGCGTTGGACATAGACCTGGCTTGTTCGGATTTCCGCCTGGCCTGAAAAGCCGTAATCGACAATGACCTTATTGCCATCCTGGCGGATGGCCTGCGGTGCATCAGGCTCCACTTTTGCAGAATTTTCTGTTATCTCCACGAGATAGGCATAGCCGTTGAGATGGACTTCGACCCGCTCAGATGTCACTTCGAGCCTGTTTTCCTCGCCGCCATACAAGACCCTGTAGCCACCAACCGTTGTCGGTTGCAGCCAGTCGATTGTGGCGTCAGCGGGGTACTGGCCGCGACTCGACCATTGGACCTTTACCGACCCGTCATCCTGAAAGCGCAGGCGCGGCTGGGCGCGCCAGGAATACCAGTCCTGCACATAGAGAGTGGCACGGTCCCAGCGACCTTGCACGAAAGCCGGGCCCACGTTGAACGCGAAGAAACAGATCGTGAGATAGGCCATAACAGTACCGACGGTCACTGCCAGACCGTAACGCTGCATGAAGGTACGGTTGAATACGTGCGGATGTTCTTTGATCAGCCGTTCACGATCAGATGCATTTACGGTGGGCACAGATCGCATCACACAAGCTCCTTGGCGGAACTGAAATGCTCCGTGTCGATCAGACGGCGACGTAGCCAGCCTGAGAACTGGTCGATGATGATGACACTGACCAGTAGCATGATAATGATCGCATAGGTCTTGGCGGCGTGATCGCGGCCGATTGCCAATCGGAAGACTTCGCCGATCCCGCCACCGCCGACTGCGCCAATGATGGTCGAGGCGCGTATGTTGATCTCCGTACGCAGCAATGTGTAGGAGACGAAGTTTGGCAGCACCTGGGGCACAATGGCAAAGCGCACGCGCTCCATCCAGCTTGCGCCGACTGCGCGCAGCCCCTCATCGGGTCTCATGTCTGTATTCTCGACGACTTCAAAGAAGAGCTTTCCGAGCGCGCCGATCGTGTGGACGGTAATGGCTATGATCGCCGCAATCGGGCCTATCGACAGGATTGCGGTCAACAGGCCGGCGATGACGATTTCTGGAAAGGCGCGCATGATTTCCATGATACGCCGGACAAACCAGCGGGTGGCACCCGCACCAACAAGGTTGGTTGCTGCAAAGAAGCAGAGCAGGAAGGCAAGCCCACCGCCAATGATGGTCGAAATGAGTGCAATATTGATGGTAATGATCAGCTGGTAGAAAAAGTTTGGAATATAGAAGTGTTCGGTGATGTACACCCGGTCGGAGGTGTAGTCGTATTTGAGCGAGCCATCGGCATAAGGAGATGGCAGATCGAACATCGCCCGGACCACTTCCATCGGACTGTCCGGCCTGAAATTCTTCAGGAAGTCGAACAGATACGGCAAGCGTTCCACAAACTTTCCGGCATTCGCACGGTTTGCAAAGTCAAGCGAAGCAAAGAGCGCTATGAGGAAGATAACGATGCAGATTGCCGTATAGATCCGCCGCTTGTTCAATTGGCTTTGATAGTGCCTCATCACCAGCGACGCCGCAGGGCCAAGCCCATCCAGTTGTTTTTCGCTGATATCCGCCATGAGAACCGTACTTTCGCTGCAAAGCGGCGACGCCATCATGATGTCGCCGCTTGAAGAAGCTGGAGGAAAATCAGCCGCCGATGACGGACTTACGAGCGTCGATGATTGTCTGATAGAAGGACTGGTCGACCTTCATGTAGTCTTTGTTGTCGCCTTGGGTGTAGGCCTTGAAGCATTCATGATCTGTCTTTGGAAGGTCCATGAAATAGGCTTCGACCTTCTCGCGCATGTCTTGTGGCAGTTTGGTGTTGACCATGAGAGGGCCATTCGGAATCAAGGGCGACTTCCAGACTTCGACAAGATCATCCATGTCCAGAATGCCCTTGTTCACCATTTGATGAAGGTTGCCGCCGGTGTAGCCATCTTCCCAGTTTCCGACGCCTGAGCCGAAGGTGGTGCCAATGTCGAACTTGCCGTCGAGAATGGCGAGAACGAGGTTTTCGTGGCCGCCACCGAAGCCGGTTTCTGAATAGTATTCCTTGACGGGGGCGCCAACTTCCTTCGGCAATGCCACATTTGGTACGAGGTAGCCAGAGGTCGAATCGGGATCGGCGAAACCGAGCTTTTTACCCTCGGTATCTTCAAGCGAGGCAATACCGGAGTCCTTGCGGGCAACCATGATCGAATAGTAACCGCTTGATCCATCCGACTGCGTGTAGGTAAGGATCGGATCAACGGCGTTCGGGTCTTGAAGGTAGATGGCAGCGTAAGAGGATGCCCCCATGGAAGCGATATCGATCGTACCGCCAAGCAGGCCCTGGATCACGCCATTATAGTCCGGCGACGGAAAGACCTGGACCTCCTCAACGCCGGTGAATTCCTTCAATCCTTCAACGACGCATTGGGTATTGCGGATCTGATCCGCTTCGTTTTCCGAGCCATCAAGGCCAATGCGCAAGACCTTGACGTCCTGCGCTGCAACAGTTCCTGCCAAGGCCGTGAGCGCAACCGCGGCAAGCAGCGTTTTCTTCAGCATTAGATCATCTCCTGGTTGTCCGGAAATCCGGCGTTACATTGTCAGACGGGCCCTGGAAGCGGGCCGTGCGTGATACCGGCTTAGGCGCTGGCAGTGGCCAGTGCACTTGCACCGACAAATGTTCTGGCGACCCTGTCTGTCGCTGGAATATTGATGCTGGTGGAGGTCATGGCTTCGTCAACGCCGGCGCCATCGCGATCGGCACCGTAGATTTTTCTGACGGCTTCGCGATCCAGCTCGCTTGCCGGACCATCGAAGACGATCTGGCCGGCTGCCATGCCAATGATCCGTTCACAATAGTTGCGGGCAGTGTCAAGGGTGTGGAGATTGGTAACGACCGTAATACCCTCACGCTCGTTGATGTCGCGCAACGCGTCCATGACGATCTTTGCATTCAGGGGATCGAGAGACGCGATCGGCTCGTCGGCGAGAAGCATCTTCGGTGCCTGTAAAAGCGCACGGGCGATGGCAACCCTTTGCTGTTGTCCACCGGACAGAGTACCCGCGCGTTGAAGCGCGGTCTGTTCGATCCCGAGACGCTCAAGTGCTGCGAGTGCAAGTACCCGCTCTTCCTGTGTGAAGAGGCTGAGAAGGCTCATCGATGATGAACGGTGATTCAGGCGGCCGAGCATGACGTTTGTGAGTACATCCAGCCTTGGCACGAGATTGAACTGCTGAAAGATCATTGCACAATCACGTTGCCAATTGCGCAGTGCCACACCCTTGAGCGTGGAAACCTCGAGGTCTCCAAAGTGAATAGAGCCCGATGAAATGCCCTGCAGGCGGTTCATCATTCGCAGGAGGGTTGATTTTCCTGCGCCTGAACGGCCAATGATGCCGACCATCTGACCTTGTGGAATCTCCAGACTGACATCTGCAACAGCGATCTTTTCGCCGAAGCGTCGGGTGACATTCCTGAGTTCGAATTTCATTCCCTTGCGTCCCTATCCGGCTGGTTCAGGGATTGGCATTAACGGGCGCACATGAAGTCCGGATGTCGTTTTTATGTCGATCCTGTTACAATTGCGGGCAGCCTCCAGCCGCCGTAGCATCTCGGGAGTTCTTCGGCACGAAGATGGTCGTGAACAACACGATACCGTAATGCCCCTTAGGACCAGTCGCCAATCCAGGCTTCATCGATGCGGCAGTGTTCAGCAGCTGCGGCATAGCGACTGAATCCAAGATTTGGCTTATGCTGCGACCTTTCGAGGCGAAAATTGCGACACGTCGAGCACGCGATCCGCTACCGCCTCTCGCACTTCTTCGTCGTGGAAAATACCAAGCAGAGCCACACCCTTTTGTTTCTTCTCGGCAATCATCTCGACGACGACGCGTCGATTGCGCGTGTCCAGTGAGGCCGTTGGCTCATCCAGCAGAAGAATGCTGTGAGGGGTGATGAATCCACGGGCAATGTTGACCCGCTGTTGTTCGCCGCCCGAAAATGTCGCGGGTGGCAATTCCCACAACTCTTTTGGCAGATTGAGTCTGGAGAGCAACCGGGATGCCGCCTCACGCGCCTCGACGATATCCGTTCCGCGCGCAAGAAGTGGGTCCGCGACGACGTCGATCGCCGCGACACGCGGAACGGTACGCAGAAACTGACTGACATAACCGAGCGTGTGGCGACGGACATCGAGTATGGCACGTGGATCCGCTGCGGCAATATCGATGATTCTGTCATGATGCATCACGAGGATTTGCCCGGAATCGACAGCGTAATTTCCATAAAGCATCTTGAGGATTGAGCTCTTGCCAATACCGGAGGGTCCGCCGAGGACGACACATTCGCCACTGGCGACCGAGAAGCTGACATCATTTACGACGGGTAGCTTGATACCGTCACGCAAATGCATGGTAAAACTCTTGAAGACTTCCGAGACGACGAGGGGTGTAGCCATGTTCGTGTCCTAAACCTGCAGGATGGATGAGACGAGCAATTGCGTGTAGGGTTCGTGTGGGTCGTCAAGGACGCGGTCTGTCAATCCGTGCTCAATCACGTGGCCGTCCTTCATCACCATCATTCGATGCGACAAGAGTCTCGCCACGGCGAGGTCATGGGTGACGATGATGGCCGACAGACCGAGATCGTTGACAAGGCCGCGCACCAGGTCGAGCAGGCGGGCCTGCACGGAGACGTCAAGCCCGCCGGTCGGTTCATCCATGAAGACGAGGCGGGGTCCAGTCACCAGGTTGCGGGCGATCTGCAAGCGCTGGCGCATTCCGCCAGAAAACGCACGCGGTGCGTCATCGATACGGTCGGTTTCAATTTCGACACGGGTCAGCCAGTCGCTGGCTGTTGCCCGGATGTCGCCATAGTGTCGATTTCCAACCGCCATCAAGCGTTCTCCGACATTGGCTCCCGCGGATACTGTCATGCGCAGGCCATCGGCAGGATCCTGATGAACGAACCCCCAATCCGTGCGCATCAAAAGGCGTCGCTCGACCTCTCCCAAATGGTAGAGGTCACGGACCGTACCATCACCCATCGTGTATTCGATACTGCCGGTGGTCGGCGTCAGCCGGGTGGAAATGCAGTTGAGCAGTGTTGTCTTTCCAGATCCCGATTCGCCGACGATGGAAAGGATCTCACCCGGCCAAAGGTCGAAGGAGACCTCCTTGCAGCCAATGCGTTGTCCATAGAATTTGGAGATATCCCTTACTCTGAGAAGTGGTGCCTCAGTCATTCCACGATCTCCTGCACGGCCAGAAACTCGCCGACATGCCCTTCTTTTCGTCGCTCCTCGCAGTGGTCGGTATCGGAGCAGACGAACATGTGATGTCCCTTGTCGTCGAGAATGACTTCATCGAGATAGACATTTTCGGCGCCGCAAAGGGCGCAAGGCTTGTCAAAGTGCTGGATCTCGAACGGATGATCCTCGAAGTCGAGGCTGACAACTTCCGTATAGGGTGGAATGGCGTAGATCCGCTTCTCACGCCCCGCACCGAACAGTTGCAGCGCCTTGGACATGTGCATCTTCGGATTATCGAACTTCGGCGTCGGTGATGGATCCATGACGTAGCGCCTGGCGACCTTGACCGGATAGGCGTAGGTTTTCGAGATGCGGCCGTTATGGGCGATGTCTTCGTACAGCCTCACATGCATGAGCCCATATTCCTCGAGCGCATGCATCTTGCGTGTTTCTGTTTCCCTTGGCTCGAGGAAACGTAGCGGCTCGGGAATGGGGACCTGATAGACAATCACCTGGCCGTTCGTAAGGGGGTGTTCGGGAATGCGGTGACGTGTCTGAATGATTGTCGCATCCTTGGTATGGGTTGTGACTGCGACATTGGTCACCTTCTGGAAGAAGGCACGGATGGAGACGGCATTCGTGGTATCGTCAGCGCCCTGGTCGATCACTTTCAGCACGTCATCTGGTCCGATGATGGAAGCCGTGACCTGTACGCCGCCCGTACCCCAGCCGTAAGGCATGGGCATTTCGCGGGAGGCGAAGGGGACCTGGTAACCAGGGACGGCAATCGCCTTCAGGATTGCCCGACGGATCATGCGCTTTGTCTGCTCGTCCAGATAGGCAAAGTTGTAGACGGCAATGCCGCCATCGGCGGGAACTTCAAGAGACATGGCGTGTTGTCTCCATATAGCAGGAGATGGTTGTCATGGATGCTGGCCTTTTGATCACGATGTTCTTTTCAGTCTTTGCTGCGGCTGGCCTTTGCAGTGCCTACTGGTATGGCAAGATCGGCCGTGAATAGGTTGCTCTATTCCGCAGCGCGCAGTGCGTCAGCGTTTTCCTGGGATTGCGCATCCTTGATGTCGGAGCGCATTTTTCGCACCAAAGCGAGTTCTGCCTGGAAATCCACATAATGCGGGAGCTTCAGATGCTCGACAAAGCCTGTCGCCTGAACGTTGTCTGCATGCGAGATGACAAATTCTTCGTCCTGGGCAGGTGCGGTGATGTCTTCGCCGAGTTCTTCGGCCCGCAGAGCCCTGTCGACAAGTGACATGCTCATGGCCTTTCGTTCACTCTGGCCGAAAACGAGACCATATCCGCGCGTGAACTGCGGAGGCGCTTTGGATGATCCCTTGAACTGATTGACCATCTGGCATTCGGTGACCTGAATGCGACCAAGTGAGACGGGAAATCCAAGTTCGGGAACATCAACTTCAATTTCCACTTCGCCGATTCGGATCTCGCCCACAAACGGATGATTGCGCCCGTAGCCACGTTGAGTCGAATACCCAAGCGCCAGCAGAAAACCTTCGTCTCCTCGTGCCAGGGCCTGTAGCCGCAAGTCGCGCGTCATTGGGAATTCCATCGGTTCGCGGGTCAGATCACCCGGATGATGGTCACCCGGCAGCGTGTCATCCGTCTCGATCAGGCCTTCAAAGGCAAGGATGTCGCTGACGCGTGTTGTCGTTCCGCTTTCGGCCTCCTTGCGAACCGGTGCGTCGACGGCTTCGTCTGCCAGCAGTGATGGATCAAGGAGACGGTGGGTGTAATCAAAAGTCGGCCCAAGGACCTGCCCTCCGGGGAGATCCTTGTAGGTCGCGGATATCCGGCGTTCAATCCTCATCTTGCCGGTCTCGACAGGCGATGATGTCCCGAGGCGCGGCAGCGTCGTCCGATAAGCGCGAAGCAGAAAGATCGCCTCGATGAGATCGCCACGTGATTGCCGCACGGCAAGGGCGGCGAGATCGCGGTCGTAAAGGGAGGCTTCTGCCATCACACGGTCAACGGCAAGGGTCAATTGCTGGATGACCTGATCGATCGTTATCGAAGGAAGCGATCTGTCGCCTCGGCGTCGATCTGCCAGGAGTGCGTGGGCGTTGTTGATGGCCGCTTCGCCACCTTTGACAGCTACATACATGCTGGTCTCCTCAGGTGATCGTCGTTGTTCGGGGAAGGCAGAGCAGGCTGTCTTTTGCGGTGAGGATAAGATCGATCCCCCGTGGATAAAGCGTCCTGTTGTCGTTCCAGAAACTGAAGAAGGCTCCGGGCAGGCCTTCAACCTTGATGGTCCGTTTCCCTTCGATGCCGGGCCCGTCAAGCGTCAGTATCTGGCCAGTGTCAATTGATGGAACTTCGATGATCACTGTTGTCGAGCGGTCGGGATACTCCTGAGTTCCCGAAGCAAAGACGCTAAGAGCACAGGGTGAAGACTGCATGCTCAGGAAGGCAAACCGGGCGTCCGGTTTTTCGCTTGTAATGGGCGCACCAGTATGAAACGCGATCCAGTCAGCAACGGTCTTCCCAAAGAATCCTGATTGCAGCCAGATTGGTGTATCTGCATCACAAAGTGTCAACGCTATCGCAGCGGCAGCGCGGCCGAATGGTGCAGGCTGTTTTATGTCGATCATGATCGGCCGGATCGTGCCAGGCTGTGCCATCGCGTTCATGACATGGTGAAAGACGGTTTGGGAATCGAAAACCGGCCGCGTGAAGCCACCGGTGAGAGCTTGATTGTGGCGGCTCATCAGTCGTCTCCTCTGACCATTGTGAAGAAATCGACGCGGGTTGCGGCCGTTTCTTCGGCCTTGTGGCGGTCTTCGGCAATAATACGGGCCTCGACAGGCGTAAGGATCTCTTCTTCCACATATGCCTTCGAGCCGTCTTCCTGCCACAACGCGTCGAAGATGGCGGCAAGACGTGCCTTCTTCTGGTCGGTACCAAGTGCGTTGGCATGGCCCGCCGTTCCTGTTGCAAGCATGATCGAGGCACGCGTCATCGTGGCTTCCCCAAGATTGAAAGGTGCGCCCGTCCCTCCGGTCCTGCCGCGGACCATGACAAGCCCGGTCTCTGGTCCCCGGATTGGCTTTACGTCCGGCTTGCTGGAAAGCCGGTCCCATGCGGATTGGAGCTCTGCACGGGTTGCGTGTGCCAGAAGGCGTGCGGTGCGTTGGCGTCCGACCTCAGTGCCTGTCTCGGAATGTGTCCTGGAATCTGTCATTCATATCTCACAAATGTCTATTGTTATAGACAACCATACAACTTACTGTATGACTAGATGCAATCGATAACAAGAGTATGACAGGATGCCCGATTCCACAGTTCAAAGACAAAGCGGTGTGGCACTCTGGCGACAGATCGCCGATCGAATCCGCGCATCGATTGCCAATGGCGATTATGATAACGCGGGGCGTGTCCCGCCGGAACTGGAACTGGCAGCGCGTTTTGGGGTCAATCGGCATACGGTGCGCAATGCGCTGTCAGCCCTTGCTCAGGAGGGGATTGTCCGGGCCGTCCAGGGTGTGGGCACGCTCATAGAACGCAAGGAGCGGCTCAACTTTCCGATTTCGCGACGAACACGATTTACGCAAGGGCTCGGCACCCAGGCGCGCGAAACAGAGGGCCTCCTTCTCGCCAACTGCCATGAAGAGGCGGCGAATGATCTTGCTTCAAGACTTACAATCGAGGTGGGCGTCCAGGTCATCAGACTTGAAACGCTGCGCAAGGCGGACGGGCGCCCGGTTGCGCGTGCAACGATCTGGTTTCCAGGAGAGCGCTTCTCGGGCATTGAAGACGCATATGGCAAAACGGGATCGATTACCGCAGCGCTCGCGGAGCTTGGTGTTTCCGATTACGTTCGTGCATCAACGGAAATTACTGCGACACATGCGGACAGGACAGACATGGAAGATCTCGCACTGTCTCCCGGTGCGATCCTCCTGGTGACACGTTCGCTGAATGTTGATTCTGCGGGAGTGCCAATACAATACGCGGTCAGCCGTTTTCCGGCCGACCGCGTACAGTTCTCCATCGATAACTGATTTTCTGACGCGTCTCAGTGTGCTCCCGACATGTCGCCAAGGACGTCCTTTGAAGCGATCGTGGTGTCAGCGTTGAGCTTGTAGATCATGGGCACGCCGGTTGCGAGATTGAGGTTCAAGACCTCTTCCTTCGTGAGTCGGTCAAGCACCATGACGAGTGCGCGCAGCGAATTGCCGTGTGCCGCGACCAGAACGGTCTCGCCTCGCAGCACGCGTGGCAGTATATCGGTCATGTAATATGGCCATACGCGTGCTCCGGTATCACGGAGGCTTTCGCCGCCGGGCGGAGGCACGTCATAGGAGCGGCGCCAGATATGAACCTGTTCTTCGCCCCACTTGGCACGAGCATCATCCTTGTTGAGGCCAGAAAGATCGCCATAGTCACGTTCATTGAGAGCCTGATCACGGATTGTTTGCAAGCCGGGCTGGTTAACCTTCTCGAGGACGATGCGACACGTGTCTTGGGCGCGTTGCAGCACGGATGTGAAGGCAATGTCGAATTTCAGGCCCGCATCTGCCAGTGCCTGACCACCAGCTTCGGCCTCTTTGACACCGAGTTCCGTCAGTCCGGGATCACGCCAGCCGGTGAAAAGGTTCTTTAGGTTCCATTCGCTCTGGCCGTGGCG
>JAEWDP010000057.1 GCA_023390055.1 Pseudomonadota bacterium
TGCGGTTTTTCCTTTAGAATCAGTAGCATGATGCTGAAGTGTAGCCGAAACCACCGGGCTTTTTTCAGGCAAAAATCAATAATCGCGCAAAAAAATCAAATATTTATCGTTTATGGACGGACACTAACTATGCCGACGCGGCGGGGCACGGCGGTTTGGCGAGCAACCGTAGCCAGGCGATCAACATCGTCGTCAGTTGCCTAATGACGGTTGCGGTGATTATCGCCCTTACCATGAGTATGAATTGGGTTCTCGGTGCATTCGGTCTATGGGCCATCTTATCCGGTCTCTTGCAACTCGCCGCCGCCGTTCGACGCTGGAAGACAAACGGAGGACAATGGGCAATGATCCTCAGCGGTGGCCAGTCCGCCGTTGCCGGCGCATTTTTTATCGCTCAGGCACAGATGCCGGAAGCGCCGTCGATTGCCAACATCGCCGGATATGCGGGCCTTGGCGCCTTCTATTTCCTCGTTTCAGCCGTATGGCTCACCGTGGGCGAAATGAAGATGAAGAAAACGTCGTCCTCTTCGAGGACCAAGTGATGGCTACCCGCAGCCTGACATTTGAGGAACTGGAGATCGGTTCGGTCTTTGATACAGCGCGGGTAACCGTCACAGAGGGGGCAATCATTGATTTTGCGCTTCGCTGGGATCCGCAACCCTTTCATATAGATCGCTTTGCCGCAAAGGAAAGCATCTTCGGCGAATTGGTTGGGAGTGGACTACAGACCTTGATGCTGAGCTATCGCCTCTTTCACGACCGTGGTCTTCTCAAGGATACGGCTCTTGCAGGGCTTGGCATAGACGGGCTGCGTTTTGTCAGCCCGTTGCGACCGGAAGATACGATCAGTGTCCGTATCACCGTGCTGAGCAAGCGGCTATCCAAGACGCCGGGCCGTGGCATTGTCGAATTAGCACTGGAGACAATCAATCAGAATGACACCATCGTGCTGTCAATGGTCCTGAAGCCTCTTGTCATTAGCAACACCTGATCGAAACGACCGGCCTACCCGACTTTAAAGCGATTCAGAATTTTCCGGGGATAATGAAGCTCCCGCTCGTGTTCAGAGATAGGTGTTGAACCATTCGATGCTTGCTTCTGTGCAAGCTGCAAATTCTCTTCCATATTGATCAAAATGCCCTCCGTGCGTCATAACAAGCTTCTTTGGGTCCAGTGCCTGCTCAAAGACTTGTAGCGCCAAGTCGGTTCCGGTCACATTGTCCTGTTCAGCGACCATCATCAGCAATGGAGTGGGTGACACCTGTTTCACCCAACTCCCCGGCCGATACATCTGCGCCCACCGCGTCGAGCGAAGAGTTACCTGATTTGCCCAAACATCGGTGGAAACGTCCTGTAGATAAAATGCGATAGCTTCTTCGGATCGATAGCAAGCAGCTCGGTCAGGATCTGCACTGACCAAGAGCTGAGCAGCAGGGTCTTCACCACGCAACTGCGCTCGTTCATCCAAGGCCAACAGATCTTCGAGTTCAGCGCGCTGGACGGCGGACAGACGCCTCAAACCCGTCGCGAAGCCGTCAGTCGTTGGAACGGACGCCACGACGGCTTTCAAGCGCCGATCGGTCGCCCCCAAGACTATAGCATGCCCACCAGCGTAGCTGGTGCCCCATAAACCTATTCGCCCCGCGTCGACCTCTGCACGGCTCTGAAGGTACGAAATCGCTCTTCGCCAGTCGCTAATTTGCTGCCACGGATTCACGTCATGACGGGGCAAACCGCCGCTCTCGCCAAAACCACGATGATCATGAAGAAGAACAGCAAAGCCCGCGTCGGCAAAAGATTGAGCAATAGGGTCTAACGAGTGGAATTTCGTCAGCCCAAACCCATGAGCCATCGTGATTGCGGGGAGCTTTCCTATCGATTTCTTTGGCAAATATAGCCACGCTGATAGCGTTGCGCCACCCTCGGCGGGAAAAAATACACTCTCTTTCATGCTCTTGTGCTCGCTGTTGGGCTGTCGGTCGACTGTCAGTCAGGTTTGCCCGCCCAGATCGACGGCCTGCGGTGGTCCCATGGCAAAGCTCGCTCCAACTGCCCGGCGAGTTGGAATAGCAGATCCTCCCGGCCAAAGCCGGCGGTGAACTGGCTGCCGATTGGAAGGCCGGTGTCACGATCAAACGACAAGGGAAGAGAGATCGCAGGCACGCCGGCCATGTTTGCTATCGGTGTGAACGGCGCGCGATCAAATACCGTTGAGATCCAGCCGAGCCCGTCGAGCTGCTCAGCGCCGCTATCATAAGTTCCGAGAATAGGAGACAGATCGGGAAGAGTCGGAGTAAGAAGTACATCGAAATCAGAGAAACAAGCTGCAAGCGAGCGCGTGACCGCATTTCTGGCGTCGAGAGCCCGAAGATAATCGATCGCGGACAAATTTCGCCCGAAAGCGCAAGTGGCAAGGGTCGCTTCCTCCATGGTTTCCCCGTTCATCGCACGCCCGGACGCGGAAGCGATCATGGCGGCCCATGATGCTGTTCCCGTTGCGCAGAAAACTGTGTTCGCATGAACAAATGCTTCCCAGGACAGGCCAATCTCAGGTGTGATCTCGGTCACTCGATGGCCCAGTGCTTCGCAATGTCTTGCAACGGTGCTGATGGCCTCCGCGACTGTCGAGGCTATTCGGGCTCCGTTGTGAGGCTGAAGTTGCAGGCCGATCGATATCGAACCTGGATCTCGTCGAACTTGGGACAGATATGGATCTTGCGGCGGAGCAGTATAGTAGGGCTCTCCTGGAACATCGCCGGCAATGGCATCAAGAAGGGCCGCGCTGTCGCGCACCGTTCTGGTGACGCCAAATTGGACTCCTAAGCCATTCCAGATCTCGTCAACAAATGGTCCGTTGGAGACACGTCCCCTTGTTGGTTTCAACCCTACCAAGCCGTTGACGGATGCCGGGATCCTTATCGAGCCGCTTGCGTCCGTACCGTGAGCGATAGGGGTGATTCCGGCGGCAACTGCCGCGCCGGCGCCTCCACTCGATCCTCCCGCGCTTCGTGAAGGATCCCATGGATTGCGCGTTGGCCCATTTGCCACGGACTCTGTTGTCGTGCTGATAGCAAATTCTGGCGTTGTTGTACGGCCTATAGTCAGGAAACCGGCTTCGCGAAACTGTTTCATGAGATCCGAATCGACCGGGGACACATAGCCACTGGCCAACCTGCTGCCGACCTCGCTCCGTCTTCCAGCCATCGCGATACCGATGTCCTTGATCAAGAAGGGAACACCGGAGAAACATGCATCATCTCGCGCAATCACCTCCTCGTCACTCCAAGTCTCGATGACAGCATTAATCTGCGGATTTACCAGAGCTGCGGCAGTGAACGCTGCCCTAGCGGCTTCACTTCTTGACACTTGGCGGCGGCGAATGAGATCTGCCAGGCCGAGCGCGTCCAAACCTGCATATTCTGAGACTTCCATTTCTTCTCCAATCGGAATTTTTAGGAGTAACCGGGCTGGACGACACATCGCCTTGCCGTGCGGAACAAATGTAACGAAGCTTCTAGAAACGACCGTCCAGCGCACCTTCACGCTGTTTTTCTGATAGTCCAGTAAGGACGTCTTCCATTGCTGCGGCTATCGACAGCAGCTTGGCATCGTTCCCCGGGAGAGCATCTAAAGCGATACCGACCGGAAGCCCTCTGGAGGACAATCCTACGGGTAGAGTGATGCCCGGAAGGCCGAGTACACTGCCAGGATCGGTGTTGCGAATGAACGTCGGGAATGTCGGAACTTCCGCGCCGTCAAGTTCGACGAGAACGTCTTCTCCGACGCGGGCGGCTGGACGAGGCGTGGTCGGGAACAGGATCGCGTCGAGACGGTGCCCGCGAAAAATCTCGCCAACAAGCGCAGTCGCGTTAGCTCTGACAACGTCAATGGTTCGTGTACAACCATTGTCGGGATTTCGTTGCAAACCATCGGTCAACATAGCTGCCACAGCCCTGACGTCGGGGCTAGAGGCCTGCATCAGAATGTCTGTAATTGTGATTGGCACTTGGAAATCAGTGATGTAAGCAGCAATATCACGTGCAGCTTCCTTGAGAACGATCTGGAAGCTAATTGCTTCAAGTGGCGTGACAACGGGAGAGAGGTCGCACTCGATCAGGACAGCCCCGGCATCTTCGAAAACTTCACACGCCGCAACCGCGAGCTTTTCCGTCTCCTTGTCCAACCGATCCCAAAAATATGTCTTCGGAACCCCCAGGCAAACGCCCGCGAGCGATGTCAAAGGCGCGCGCCCTTGCGCCCCAGTCACAACGAAGTCAAGCAGTTGGAGATCTTCGACGGACCGCGCAATTGGTCCAACCGTATCGCGGGTCGAGGAAACCGGCACGACGCCGCCTTGCGGCCATCGCCGGACGGTGGGTCGAAACCCAAGGACCCCGCACAAGGAAGCCGGTATTCGGATCGAGCCACCAGTGTCGGTTCCGATACCGGCGGGAGTCAAAAGCGCAGCGACTGCGGCTGCGGTTCCGCCACTTGATCCGCCGGCGATATAATCCAGATTGTGAGGATTGCGAACCGCTCCGCTGAAACTGTTGTTGCTGGTCGCACCGAGAGCCAGTTCGTGCATGGTATTTTTACCGAACAGCACAGCTCCGGCGCGCACAAGCGCTTCTGCCACCGGTGCGTCCCTTGTCTGGAAGTTCTTCTGCAGACCGGGCGTTCCGGCAGCCGTCGCGAGATGCGAGGTGTTGATGTTGTCCTTCAGGCTGATCGGCACGCCATGAAGTAAACCAAGATTTCGACTCCGAGCCCGCTCTATATCGCGGGCACGGGCCGTTTCAAGGATATGCTGTGGATCAAATGACGAAAAAGCATTCAGTTCCGAATTGCACTCTACTCGGCCTATCAGAGCCGCCGCGTAGGCTTCTGCTGTAAGGCTACCTTCTCGTATATTCGATGCAGCTTCTGAGGCAGTGAGCTTGAATAAATCCGTCATCTTCAGTCCAGCCAAAAAGATGGTCTGAAAATAAGACTTATGATCTGAAATCGACCATCGTCAAAAATGAGGACAAAGTGAAGCTCGACACTAATCAGAACCTTCGCGGGCCAGAACTGCAGCGAGTTCAGCCCGATTGGCGCAACCTTTTTTGTCCATTGCGCGCTTTAAATGCGTTCGCACCGTTGTGAAGCTGATTTTGAGGAGTGCGCTGATCTCGCGATCACGACATCCTTTTGCCACCAAAAACGCTACTTCACGTTCACGCGGCGAAAGGAATTCAAGGGTTCTCCGCGAACGGATCATCGCACGATGGAGAAACGGGGTCAGTCCGTCCAGCAGAAGCCGTTCCCGCTCTCCGAACGATGGACTTTTTTGCGCCCGCCAGAGACGAAAATCACCCAAGTCTCTGTTGCCATCGAACAAGAATAAGTTGATGCCGTGATGCAAGCCTTCGGGAAGTAGAAAATCATTGAAAAATTCTGTCCGCCGAAGGATCGAGTAGGGAGCAACCTCTTCCACCAGCGTTGCTCTTCTCCGTGCTCGCAGTTGCGCTGTGAATGTATCCCGATACTGATAGTAGCGATGATACTTTGAAGCGTGATCGGGTTGAATATTGTAACCGATCCCTTCGGCATATCGGTGCTTTTTCTCGTTCCAGACATAAGATGAGGCGTAATCCGCACGCATCAACCGGGCAACATCATAGAAAATTTCTTGCCGTGCTTCGGCACCCGTGTCGAGCATCGACAGCTTCGCTATTATTTCGCCGAAAAGATGAAGCTCGGATGATGTAACGTCGCGGATTTGAGATTTCATTGTGAATGATGTTCAGTGGCCAAGTTTTATTCATAGTAACACGTTCATGTGTTTTTCGACGACGCCGAAAACCTCCCAGTGAAAAAAATGGCGCAAGCCCTGTTACAGGTAACGTCGTCAACCACGCTGCTGGCATTCGGCCCATATTACGCAGCAAGAATAAGACTCTGCCCGTCTCATCGCGACACGACAAATCTACAATGTTGATGAGCCTTTGGAGAGCGAGGTCCCGAATCTCTCCAATGTCAGGTCGACGAAAGTTCTCAAACGCCCCGCTCGCCTGTTGTCGCGGTGATAGCCCATCCAGATGTCGCGAGAGGGAGGAGTTTCACCGAGATGTAGACGGCGAAGGCCTATGACCTGATCGCCCACCGGTCTAGGCAGAACTGCGATCCCGACGCCTTTGGCACACATAAGAGCTTGCGCATTACGATTGTTGCAGCGAAGTGCTACAGGCGCATTCGGGAAAAGTCCTTTGAGCCAATCAATATCCGGGAACGCACCGGTCGATGTATCCATCGTGATCAATCGGCAGCCGCTCCCGTCGCCCGGCTTTGGATCAGGATACCCTTGAGAAACATAGGCGCCGTAGGGCATTTGCATCAACTTGCGTTGGACAACGTCGGCCGTCTCGAAGGGCACGATCCGGAAGGCGATGTCCGCTTCCCGTTGAGCAAGGTTGAAGAGCCTGGTGCCGGTCAAGAGCTCGACGTCGACATTAGGATAAGCTCGGGTATATTCACCTATGACAGGTGGGAGAACCCACGTGCCGAACCAATCGGCAGATGAAATCTTCAACGTTCCTTCAGGCTGCCGTGTCTTTCCAGCAAGGCGCCGAGCCATTGCGAGTGCGCCTTCCTCCATCTGCTCTGCCATGGCTAAAACCGCGGCGCCATCCTCCGACAGAACGAAGCCTTCTGCGGTCCTTTGAAAGAGGGTCTGGCCGGTCTCGTCTTCAAGGGCCCGTAGCCGACGGCCCATCGTGGGCTGACTAAGCCCCAAAGCCCGTGCAGCCCCTCCCAGAGTTCCAGCA
>JAEWDP010000074.1 GCA_023390055.1 Pseudomonadota bacterium
AATTGCGGAAATTTCCGCGGCGCGGATATCCATCAGCCAACCTCTTTCAGTGCAAGCTTAAGGGTGGAAAGTTTGGTGCGAAGTGAAGTATCTATCTGGCGCGATCCAACCTTAACGATCAGGCCGCCCAGGATGGACGGATCAACCGTTACGGAAACAGCAACATCCTTGCCAGTGACACCCTTCAGCGCCGACTTGAGTTCTTTTTCCTGGGCTGCCGTCAACGCATGTGCGGACGTCACCTCGGCCGTTACCTCGCCGCGATGAGTTGCGGCAATCTGACGATATGCGCGGATCATCCCCGGAAGCGCGAAGAGGCGACGATTTGACGCAACAACTTTTAGAAAATTTCCGACCAGACCGGAAATGTTAGCCTTCGTTGCGATTGCAGAGATCGCGCGCTGTTGCTCGTCTGCCGAGAAGACCGGACTGACAACAAGCCGCTTGAGGTCGTCGCTGCTGTCGATTAGCTCCTGGAAACGTTCAAGGTCTGCACTGACCGCATCAATCGAGCCGGCCTCGAGGGCGAGCTCGAACAGCGATGATGCATAGCGTTCCGCTACACCGGAGATCAGCTGGGATGTGTCAGCCACAGGCACAGTTTCCCTGAATTGCCCCAAGCGCACAACATCTCGAATGAGATTCTTAAACGCCTGAGATTATTTGCTATTTTCTTGAAAACAACCAGCTTTCCGCCGATCCCTTCAGACTTTCGCGGTTCGTCTAGCATAGGATCTGTGGACTCGCAACACGGGAGATGGGCTAAAAAGCCGGGAGGCCAAGGGCTAAAACCGATTTTATGGGACAAGTTGGCTGAAAAATGCGGCACGGCTTGCCACAGAACGTCAGAAATAACCGAAAACATAACCAAGCGGCAGGCTGGCAAGAACGATCTGCAAAGCCAGTGCAAGCAGGTTACGGGCAGTCAGTCCACGGTCCAGAAATAGCGATAGCGTCCGGCCAAAAGCAGCGAATGCGATTGCGCAACCCAGGGCCAGGTAAGTAAAATCCTGCGCTAATGCCAGCACGCTGAGACCGAGACCAAGATAGAGGCCACCGGTCGAACGCACGCCACCAAATCCCTCTGCCCCGATGTTGCCGGTCGTAAACCCACTCGCCCTGAGAAGTTGTCCGGGAAACAACATAAGCAGCGATCCGATCAGGCAGACTGCTGCTGCTGCCAGAAAAGCAAGTTGTTCGGGTAGCTCACTTGGAAAATAGAACTGCAATGTATTCTCCTGCAAGGGATGACTGGCCCTTCTCGCAATACCAGCCAATCTATGATTTTCAAAGGAAGCTCTGCGGGTCCACATCGATTTGAACATGGACCGAGCCACGCGGCTTCGGGCCCCGCGCCACCATTTCACGTAGATAGTTCTGCATGTCGCTGTGACGCCGCCCGTGGACCAAAAGGCGGAAGCGGTATCGTCCTCGCACCAAGGCCAGGGGGGCTTCTGCGGGCCCCAGAACGGTTATATCCGAAAACTGAGGTGCCGCGGAGCGCAATCCACGAGCATGAATTTCTGCGCCCGCCCGCGTATCGGCAGACACGATAATCGCAGCAAGCCGTCCGAATGGTGGCAGGATCGCTCTGTCGCGCTCGGTGATTTCACGCTCGTAGAACGCTCCCGGTTCACCCGACACGATTGCCTGCATAACGGGATGCTGCGGCTGATACGTCTGCAACAGGCCGTGGCTTTTGCGGCCGGTTCTGCCCGCACGACCGGTAACCTGACTGAGGAGCTGGAATGTGCGTTCGGCGGCACGTGGATCACCATTGGCAAGCCCCAGATCGGCATCAATGATTCCAACAAGCGTCATCAGCGGAAAATTATGACCCTTAGCAACCAGTTGCGTCCCTATGACGATGTCCGCTTCGCCACGCATAATGGCTTCTAGTTCCAACCGAAGCCGCTTTACTCCACCGAGGAGGTCAGAGGACATGACGATTGTTCGAGCGTCGGGAAAAAATCTTTCCACTTCCTCTGCGATCCGCTCAACACCAGGACCACAGGCCACGAGGTGATCTAGAGTCCCGCATTCCGGGCACGCCTCCGGGGTTGATTCTGAATAACCGCATTGATGACATTGGATCTGATTACGAAAACGATGTTCCACAAGCCAACTGGAACACTGCGGGCATTGAAATCTATGCCCGCAGACGCGGCATAGCGTAAGCGGTGCATAGCCGCGTCGGTTGAGGAATAGCAGGGTCTGCTCGCTTCGCTCGATGGTTCGCCCTATCGCCTTGCGCAACACCGGTGAGAGAAAACCGCCGCGCTCTGGAGGGTGGCGTCGCATATCAATGAGATGCAGGTTTGGCATGGCCGCATCACCAAAACGCGTCGGGAGATGAACCAGATGGTAGCGACCTGTTCGCGCATTGACCTGGCTCTCCACTGAAGGTGTTGCAGAGACCAGCACAACCGGGAAACTGCCGATCCGCGCTCTCACGACCGCCATGTCTCGGGCATTATAGAATACCCGATCTTCCTGCTTATAGGCAGGATCATGTTCTTCATCGACAATGATGAGTCCAAGATTCTCGAACGGAAGGAAAAGGGCCGAGCGTGCACCTGCGACCACCTGCACCTCTCCGGTCACTATGCCACGCCACACCTTTTCACGCATCCGCGGTGCAATATCGGAATGCCATTCACCAGGCTTTGAGCCAAAGCGCTCTTGAAACCGCTCCAGAAAACTCGTCGTTAACGCTATCTCCGGCAGCAGGATCAATACCTGCTTACCCAAGCGCAATGTCTCTGCGATTGCCTCGAAATATACCTCCGTTTTACCTGAGCCCGTAACACCGTCAATCAACGAAGCCGCAAACCCCTGCTTACGGACGAGTTCGATTATGTCCGCTGCCGCCTGTTTCTGTGCACCTTCAATGCGCGGGGCGCAAAAATCAGGATCTGGTTTGGCAACGACGGGCGGAGGGGGCAAGAAAACAGTGTCGAAAATCCCATGCTTTACCAGACCGTCAACGACACTGGTCGACACACCTGCCGCATGCGCAAGGCCGCTTCGGGTCCAAGGCACAGCCGGCTCGATAAGTTCCAGAACGCGTGCCCGTGCGGTTGTCATTTTCTCCGGGTATCCGCCCACATATCGTATGCCTTCGATCATCGGATCTGGGTCGAGCGCGGCCGGCGCACGAATTGCCATCTTCGCAACCAAACCCGGTGCCGACAATGTATAGTTCGCTACCCACTCTATGAACCGCCGCATTTCCGACGCCAGTGGCGGGCAATCGAAAACGGTTGTAATTGGCCGAAGTTTCTTGGGATCCAGCTGCCTGTCGACCTCCCCCTCCCAAACAACCCCAATAACCTGGCGAGGGCCAAGCGGCACCTGCACAATGGACCCTGGCTCGACATACATCCCTTCCGGGACCGCATAACTGTAGGGTGTTGAAGTCGGCAGGGGAATGAGCACCGGGACGGTCCGCGTGACCGGAGTCTCGAAAAATACGCCCAAATCGGTCGGTGAGTCTGTGTTCATGCCGGCGAACCTTGCCCCGAAGCACAACAAAAGTGAACCGCCTATCCGACAAAAACAGAGGATTCCGTGCGACCCTCTTTCGTGAGATATGAGGAGAATAGCGGTAAATGTGTTGCCGTTTTATTCTTGCAGGATGTCCTCCAAAGCGACCATCGGCCAAGCAACCACCATGAGGCACTGCGCGTGAATAACATGATGAAGAGCCGCACGCTGGCGGGCCAACGGCGATGCCGGCTGGGAAAAGTTCGCCCGCAAGGTCGAGTGCAAATTGGCCTGGGCCGGAAAGCCTCATGTTTGCATCATCCGCGGGCTCCCAGCACCAGGCTCTGCTCGTGCGGCAGCTTACGCGACAACAGCGTCACGTTGAGGGACCGGATCTCGCCATGTCTGTGGCGCGGTTCACGACCTCAATGCCACCATCAGCATTAAAGCGATGGCGATCAAGCATCTTTGGGCGAAGGGAAACGACGTGCGCCGCGACAACGCTGGGGATGCCTCAGGAGGCGACGCAGGTCGGCGAGCAGCCAGCGTTGCAGCTGCCTGTGAAGGAGAAAGAAGCCCCGGCTTTAGGCGTGGGGAATATCACAGTACCTCCACTCGTGATCGAACAAATCCGGAGGAACCATCCGACGCAAGTTGCGCCACGGTATGGGTTTCAAGTGCCTTGGTCACCTCGGATAGATCACCGTCCAGTTGACCTGGCTGGATCAGCTGGCCAATGGTCACATCAAACCGGTTTTTCTTCTTGTTAAGGAGTTCATAGAACACCGTCATGTCCCGGAGTTCCGTCGACCATTTCGCAAACCAGTAGAAGAGGCCGGAGTTGCGGGCCCTCATGTGAATAGGCAGGATAGGTAGATTGTATCTCTTGGCAAGTCCGACAGCTGAGGTCTTCCATGGTCGCTCGTTGAGTCGGCCATCTGCCCAGTAGGCTATTCGTCCGGATGGAAAGAGGACCATTGCCTTGCCTTCCTCCACCGCCTTGTTTGTAAGGATTAATGTTTCGCGCGTCTTTAACTTGCTTTTGTACTCTTCACGCCATTCAACCGGAATAATCATCTCCGCAAATCGCGGGTTGACCCGGATTGCATCTCGGTTTGCAAAGACCATCATGTCCGGTCGGCGTGCTTTCAAAAGATCAAAGACAGCAACACCATCTGCAATTCCGGTCGGATGATTGCTGACGAGGATGAACCCGCCCGATTCGGGAATGTTCTCTGCGTTGGCAACGCGAACATCAAGCTCCAACACATCGCTCAGGTACTCAAACGATTGAAACCCTGTCAGAGGAGCAATGTCATTTGCAAAATCGATTGCCCGGTCATAGCGGAGGAGGGTGTAAAGCAAGGGACGCATGACCGGCCAAAGAGGATGATTGACAATGCGCTGACCTCGTTCGGCGATTAACATGTCGACGATATGGCCAGGCCGCCCTTGGGAAACCAGAGAAAGTGCTTCGGCAAAATTTCCCAGTGGAGACACAGAATCACGGCGCGCCATACAAACTCCTGCTGACAGGACTAGAAGTATATCTTAGTCCGATATGACCGAACAATGACAACGTTGCGGTGCTTTAGCGAATCGTAACGCTTTTGACGTCAATTTGGCACTCGGTGCGATCAATTCAATAGGCGCGGACTTGAGTGAACTTCTAACCATTGCCGATTCGGACGTCACTGAAAGGCGACAGGCATGGCTGGAAAGCCTTTGCCACGAACGCCGTCTTTCCGCTAACACGATTGAGGCCTATGAGCGCGACACACGCCAGTTCCTGATCTTCCTGACCGGCCATCTCGGTGGCCCTGCTCGGATCGCAGATATGCGCGAACTGCGCCCCGCAGATCTGCGCGCCTTTCTCGCGATGCGTAGAAGACAAGGTTCTGGTCCCCGCTCGCTCGGCCGTCATCTTGCTGGCTTGCGATCCTTCCTTCGCTATCTTGAACGCAAGGGGCTGGTGAACGCAGCCGCTTCAGGCGCCATACGCGCACCAAGACAGCCGAAGTCATTACCGAAACCGTTGACGGACAGGCAGGCGCTCGCAGTTGTCGCGCAAGACGCACAGCTTCATGATGAGCCCTGGATCGCAGCGCGAGACGCGGCAGTATTGACGCTGCTTTATGGCGGCGGATTACGTATATCTGAGGCTCTGGGATTGCTCCCGGCAGATTTTCCGCCAAGGTCCAATACACTGCGCATCACCGGCAAGGCTGGCAAGATCCGTATTGTTCCGTTGCTTCCAGTAATAAACGAGGCAGTCGAAACCTATCAGGAGCTCTGCCCTTACTCGCTTTCGCCCACCGAACCATTGTTTCGAGGCGCGCGTGGCGGCGCTTTGCAGCCTGCAATCGTACAGCGTTCCATGCAGAAGTTACGCGCGGCATTCGGCTTGCCGGAAACAGCGACACCTCATGCTCTTCGCCATTCTTTTGCAACACATCTGCTGACTGGAGGAGGAGATCTTCGGACAATTCAGGAGCTCCTCGGTCACGCCAGTCTTTCGACGACGCAAATCTATACGGGTGTGGACACAGCGCGCCTTCTAGATGTCTACGACCGATCACATCCGCGGGCCTGAAATCCTTAGCTGATGCGGACCTTTCGAAAAACCGCGAACTAGTGGGTCACCCGGAATCCAAGTTATCACTGGCTGTTGTTGGAGCGGCTTTACGAAGCCGGCGCATGGCTGCGGTTGCATGGGATAGCGGGAACCAGTTCTCTACATCATCTTAACCATGCACATTAATCAGTTGCAGAGCGACAGGTGTTACCATCCCCGTGACCTTTCAGATCGGGAACAAGATGACTCTCGCCCTCTCCTTGTCGGTGGCCAACCTTGTGAAGAAGCTGTTCTCCTTTTCGCTCTGGATGATTGCCAGTGCGCATCTCCTGCTAATGGCTTCGCTTCTATTAATTCTCCTGGGATTGTTACCTGCCAAAGCCCAGGAATGTGGCGGCGAGAACCTCCTTGAAAAACTTCACCGTGACGAGCCGGACCGGTATGCAGCCGTAATAGCTGAAGGCAGGAAAGTCCCAAACGGCACGGGTCTCTTCTGGAAGATTGAGAAGGATGGACTAGCGCCGTCCTATCTCCTGGGAACAATGCACGTCACAGATCCACGTGTTCTGAAGATGCCGGCTGGAGCAGCCGAAGCACATGCAAGAGCACGAATGATCATCATCGAGTCTGAAGAAATCCTAGATGACAAAAAGGCGATGGCTGCGGTTCTATCAAAGCCGGAACTGACGATGTTCACGGACAGTCGCACCATCGAAAGCCTACTGACGGCGGAAAATCGGGCTATCTTGGAAAGTGGTCTGAAAGAACGGGGATTGTCCCTTTCGGCAGTAACCAGGATGAAGCCATGGATGCTCGCAGGCTTCGTTGCACTTCCTGCATGCGAGCTGGAGCGCAAAGCACAGAACGTCGCATTCCTGGACAAGAAGATTGCGCTCGATGCCATTGCCGCTGGCAAGACCGTCAAGGGACTGGAAACACTTGAGGAGCAGTTGGCCGCGATGGCTGAGCTTCCGATGGATTTTCACCTGCAGGTACTGGTTGAAACAGTAAAGCTTGGCGATCAGATGGCTGATGTCATGGAAACCATGACTGAACTCTATCTAAAAGGCGAAACCGGACTGACAATACCGGCTTTGAAGGCAGTTACGCCCGCTTCAGACGGCCAAGACGAGAGTGCATATGTCGCCTTCGAGAGCACTATCATCTCGAAGCGAAACCATCGGATGGCAGAGCGTGCGACCTCGAGCCTGGCGCAAGGTGGTGTGTTCATGGCCGTAGGCGCTCTGCACCTGCCGGGCAACGACGGCTTGGTGCAACTGTTCCGTGATCAGGGTTTTCACGTAACTGTCGTTGATTGATCTCGCGCGTCGTTTGCAGCGATTCAAATACAGCTCGAGAGGCAGATCCAAAGTTCCGCCTCCCGCATAATCGGTTAGCTTTTAAGACTACATGTGAATGGGCTTGAAGAAGGTCCCAAGTGCCGCTTCCTTAACAGCTTCCGACATCGTAGGATGCGCGTGGCAGGTACGACCAAGATCTTCGGATGAACCACCGAATTCCATTAGGACCGTAATCTCGTGGATCATCTCACCCGCACCGAAGCCGACAATATGACCACCGAGGACACGATCGGTCTCCTTGTCCGCGAGGATTTTGACGAAGCCGTCCGTTGAAAGCATTGCCCGAGCCCGACCATTCGCCATGAATGGAAATTTGCCAACCTTATAGGCGATTCCAGCGGCCTTGAGTTCCTCTTCGGTCTTACCGACCGAAGCCACTTCCGGCTGTGTATAGACGACGCCTGGAATGACATCGTAGTTCACATGACCGTGCTGACCAGCAAGCATCTCTGCCAGTGCAACACCCTCGTCCTCAGCCTTGTGCGCGAGCATTGGTCCCTTCACGACATCGCCAATCGCATAAATACCATCAACACTGGTCTTGAATTGACCATCAATCTCAACGCAACCACGCTTATCGAGCACAACACCAGCGTCTTCGAGACCAAGACCATCCGTATAGGGTCGGCGACCGGTCGAGATTAGAACCACATCCGCTTCCACGGTCTGCGGTTCGCCACCCTTGACCGGTTCGTAAGTAACCTTCGCACCTGAAGAAGTTTTTTCAACGGAGGTAACTTTTGCTCCTGTACGGATGTCCATCCCCTGCTTCTGCATCATGCGCTGAAACTGTTTGGAAACATCGCCGTCCATCCCGCCGAGCAACTTGTCGAGATATTCGATTACGGTCACCTTGGCTCCAAGGCGCAGCCAGACAGAGCCCAGTTCCATACCGATGACACCGCCACCTACAACGATGAGGTTCTCAGGTACCTTGTCGAGCGCAATGGCACCCGTGGACGATACAATCACCTTCTCGTCGAAAGCAACATCCACGCCGGGAATGCCTGCAACTTCGGAACCCGTGGCAATAACGATATTCTTTGCTTCCAGTTCCTGGGTCTTGCCTTCATCACTGGTAACCGACACCTTGCCGGAAGAGATGATCTTCCCCGCACCGATAAAACCATCGATCTTGTTCTTTTTGAACAGGAAGGAAACTCCGTCGACGTTCGATTTTACCGTTGCATCCTTGTGGGCCATCATTTTGGAAAGGTTAAGTTTTGGTGCTGGGATCTCCACTCCAAGCGCGTCCATTCCGTGAGCCGCATTATGGTACATCTCCGACGCGTGTAGGAGGGCCTTGGAGGGGATACAACCAATATTGAGGCATGTTCCGCCATAGGTTGCCCGTTTTTCGACGACGGCGACCTTCATTCCCAGTTGCGCAGCCTTTACCGCACATACATAGCCGCCTGGGCCGGAGCCAATAACAACGAGATCGTAAGCCATCACAAAATCCTTCTTCTTATGGCGCCAAGCATCTACCCGGCTACGCATTCCCTGAAATTGAATAGATCCCAAGGCACTACCCTAAGATCTGATGCCTTCGTCTGTTTCGGACGCCGCAGGGCCGGTCCGAAACCTGAGGGGATCACAGCATCCGGCGCATCAAAGTGCTCTGGTACGAGAGCCCGTATGGTTCTGTCTGCCTTGTGTGCCGAGTAGACCTCGCCAGTCCAGATGGTACACGCCTCCAACCCCACACTGGTTGCATCACCCTTCGAACAGTTGAGCATCAATGTCCCTAAGGACCGATGACTTTCATCGTCTTCCATGACATGCGCCTAAGGAGCAAGAGCACCGAATGACAACAGCTGCGTCCGAACCGACTGGCCCGAACTGCAACTGCCCTTCCGGACAGACCACGTTTTCAAGCGCACAACCGCTTGCTGCCCGCGAAATACTGCACATGCCCGAGAAACTGGCAATGAATACGAATTTGGTCATGGTCTCCTTACTTGAATACTGCGTACATCATCAGCAGCAGCCCCACGATGCTCAAGAGCCATGCAAGCGACCGCCAGTAGCGAATGCCGAAGAGATAGAGCGGAATGTAAACAAGTCGCATCACTAGCCACAACCAACCGCCAAACAGACCCCAGCTAGATGGGTCACCATCCAGCGCGCTCGCCACAAGCACAGCTGCAACGGCCGGATATGTCTCGCGATAGTTTGCAGAAGCGCGCGCAGCTCGACCGACGAGCACCCCTTTGGGGCGCTTGTCTTCATCCCTCGGTCCTGCATTCCAGGATGAACCAAGTTCACGGGTTGCCAGCACCCCCTGCAACAGGATGTGAAACAGCAGTAGAACAACGCTTAGGCAAAGCAGCGTCATATAAGTTGTTGCAGCTTCGCCGGGCGCTTCCATCCTGCTCTCCGTCAGAGATCGAGAACTAGGCGCTCCGGATCTTCCAGGCTCTCTTTCACACGAACGAGGAAAGTCACCGCCTCCTTGCCGTCCACGATACGGTGATCATAGGAAAGCGCCAGATACATCATCGGACGGATGACAACTTGACCACCGATTGCAACCGGACGCTCCTGGATCTTATGCATCCCTAGGATGCCTGACTGTGGGGCGTTCAGTATCGGAGATGACATCAAGGATCCGTAGACTCCGCCGTTGGAGATCGTAAATGTACCTCCCTGCATATCGGCCATTGCAAGCTGCCCATCGCGAGCCGCCTTGCCTAGACGGCCTATTTCCTTCTCGATTTCAGCAATCGACATCTGATCAGCATCACGGATGACGGGTACGACAAGGCCCTTGTCGGTTCCTACTGCGACACCAACATGACAGTAGCTCTTGTAGATGATGTCGGTACCGTCGATTTCCGCATTGACAGCCGGAAGCTCCTTCAATGCATGGGTGACAGCTTTGGTAAAGAAGCCCATGAAGCCGAGTTTTACGCCGTGCTTCTTCTCGAAGACCTCCTTGTAGCGGCTGCGCAGATCCATCACCGCTGTCATGTCGACCTCATTGTAGGTGGTGAGCATGGCAGCAGTGTTCTGCGCGTCTTTGAGGCGACGGGCAATCGTCTGACGCAGGCGTGTCATCTTCACGCGTTCTTCGCGAACAGCATCGTCGGTTGTCGACGGTGCCCGAGTTGCTTTCGGGGTCTCGACTGTTTTCGCAGGGGCAGAAATACCCTTTGCAACGGCTGCAATGACATCGCCCTTCAACACCTGCCCTCGCTTGCCTGAACCCTCAATCTGCTCGCCTGACAGATTATTTTCGGCAAGCATCTTGGCCGCAGCAGGGGCTGCAGGCATGTCGGATGCGGCCGCCTTCGCAGTGGGCGTCGGATCTGTGGATTTCGTCGTTGCTCCTTCCACAGTCTTGGCAGGCTCATCTGACTTGGCTGGCGCAGCAGACGCCGCGCTTGACGCACCCTCTGCAATTTGACCCAGCAAGGCGTCAAGGCCAACGGTTTCGCCGTCGGCCGCAACGATTTCTGTCAACACTCCGGAGGCCGGAGACGGGACTTCGACAGTAACCTTGTCCGTTTCGAGCTCAACGAGTGGCTCGTCAGCCTGGACGTTGTCCCCGACTTTCTTGAACCAGGTACCTACAGTCGCCTCGCTGACGGATTCGCCGAGGGTTGGAACGCGGATTTCAGTGGCCATGGTCTGTTTCCGTTTTTCTCTATATACCGTTATTGGACTTGGCTTCAGCGGCTGTTTTATCAGCCACCAAGCGAATCTTCGAGGAATGCTTCAAGCTGCGCGAGGTGTTTCGACATGAGCCCCGTTGCCGGTGAGGCCGCCGCAGGACGACCAGTGTAGCGAACCCTCTGGTACTTGGCATCGATATGAGCAAGCACCCATTCCAGATACGGATCGATAAACGCCCAGGCACCCATATTCTTGGGTTCTTCCTGACACCAGACCATCTCAGCGTTGCGGAAGCGGCTAAGTTCGTTGATGAGAGCCTTGGCAGGGAACGGGTAGAGTTGTTCGACGCGCAGCAGATAGATGTCATCGATGCCACGCTTCTCGCGCTCCTCCAGAAGATCGAAATAGACTTTGCCGGTACACATGATGACGCGACGGATCTTGCTGTCCTTCTGGAGTTTGATCGGACCGTTCTTGATAACCTCGGCATCATCCCACAACAGGCGATGGAACGCCGATTCGCCCGCCATCTCCGCTAGCGTGGACGTTGCACGCTTGTGGCGCAGGAGGGACTTCGGCGTCATCAAGATCAGCGGCTTGCGGAAATCACGCTTCACCTGCCGGCGAAGAATATGGAAGTAGTTCGCAGGTGTGGTACAGTTTGCGACTTGCATATTGTCTTCGGCGCAGAGCTGCAGGAAGCGCTCGAGACGCGCAGACGAGTGTTCTGGTCCCTGCCCTTCATAGCCATGCGGAAGAAGGCACACGAGTCCAGACATGCGAAGCCACTTGCGCTCGCCCGACGAGATGAACTGATCGAAGATGACCTGTGCACCGTTTGCAAAGTCACCAAACTGAGCCTCCCAAAGTGTCAATGCGTTGGGGCGTGCCAGGGAGTATCCATATTCGAACCCTAGAACCGCTTCTTCAGAAAGCATCGAGTTGATGACTTCATAACGGGCTTGGGTCGGCGACAGGTTCGCGAGCGGTATATACCGGTCTTCAGATTCCTGGTCGTAGAGGACCGAATGACGTTGCGAGAATGTACCCCGCTCACAATCTTGACCTGACAGGCGGATCTTTGTGCCCTCAACAGCGAGAGATCCAAGGGCCAATGCTTCGCCCATTGCCCAGTCGATACCTTCGCCCGTTTCGATCATCTGGGCTCGATTGTCCATGAAACGTTTGATCGTCCGATGGGCGTTAAAGCCTTCCGGGATGGTCGAAAGCTTGCGCCCGATCTCCTTCAACTGCTTCATAGGCATTGTCGTCTTGCCACGACGCTGTTCATCGGCATTGTCAGCTGAACGCAGGCCAGACCACTGGCCATCAAGCCAGTCGGCCTTGTTAGGCTTGTATGACTGCCCAGCCTCGAACTCCTGCTCGAGATGGGCGCGCCAGTCGGCTTTCATCTTCTCGAATTCACCATCCGTGATCAGACCCTCTTCGACCAGTCGGGTGGCGTAAAGCCTGGCAACCGTCTTGTGGGATCGGATTACCTTGTACATCTTCGGCTGCGTAAACGCCGGTTCATCACCTTCATTGTGACCGAAGCGGCGATAGCAGAACATGTCGATCACGACCGGCTTATGGAATTTCATCCGGTATTCAGTCGCAATCTTTGCGGCATAAACGACAGCTTCCGGATCATCGCCATTGACGTGGAAGATCGGCGCTTCGATCATCTTCGCAACATCAGATGGATACGGAGACGAGCGGGAGAACGCCGGATTTGTCGTGAAACCAATCTGATTGTTGATAATGAAGTGCATCGTACCGGCAACACGGTGGCCGCGAAGGCCGGAGAGACCCAAGATTTCCGCCACGACACCCTGACCAGCAAATGCCGCATCGCCGTGCAACAGAAGTGGCAACACTTTTGCACGCTCCTTGAGAGGGATGATGTCACCGTCCCAGGACTTGGCAAGCATGTCCTGCTTGGCGCGTGCCTTACCCATCACGACCGGATTGACGATCTCCAGATGCGACGGATTTGCAGTCAGCGACAAGTGAACCTTGTTTCCGTCGAACTCGCGGTCTGAGGAAGCGCCAAGATGGTATTTCACATCACCGGAACCCTCAACCTCATCCGGCTTGAATGAACCTCCCTTGAACTCGTGAAAAACAGCGCGGTGAGGTTTACCCATTACATTGGTGAGAACATTGAGACGGCCACGGTGCGCCATCCCCAGCACAACCTCTTCCAAACCTTCCGAACCACCGCGCTTGACGATCTGCTCCAGCGCCGGGATCAGCGATTCGCCGCCATCCAGACCAAAACGTTTCGTACCTTTGAATCTGACGTCCAGAAACTGCTCGTAACCCTCGGCTTCAACCAGCTTCTGAAGAATCGCTTTCTTTCCAGCTTCAGTAAAATCGACGCCTTTGTCCGGGCCTTCGATACGTTCCTGAATCCAGGCTTTCTCATCAGGATTGGAGATGTGCATGAATTCCACACCGATCGTCGAACAATAGGTGCGGGTCAAGATCTCGAGCATCTCGCGGACAGTTGCGTATTCAAGCCCGAGTACATTGTCGATAAAGATCTTGCGATCATAGTCTGCTTCGGTGAAGCCGTAGGCGGTCGGTGACAATTCGTTATAGTCTTCCACCGGTACAGCAAGGCCCAGCGGATCAAGCTTTGCATGCAGATGGCCACGCATACGATATGCGCGGATCATCATGATAGCGCGAACGGAATCGCGCGTGGCCTGCAGGACATCGGCCTGATCAACAGGTATGCCAGCTGTCGCGGCAACTGCTTCGGCCTTCGCCTTGACCTTGCTTCCGATAGCTTTTTCTACAACGGGCCAGTTTCCATCCAGCGCGAAAATAAGGTCATCGCCTGGGGACAACGGCCAGTTGTCTTTCTGCCAGGAAGCTCCCTTGGCAGCCTTCTTCACATCTTCGGGGCTGTCGGCCAAAGCTTTGAAGAACGACCGCCATTCATCACCGACCGAGTTGGGGTCTGCTTCATAGCGCGCGTAGAGCTGCTCGATATAGGTGGCATTTGCGCCATCGAGAAAGGACGTAATGAGAAACTGCTCGTTGGCTTCTTGCCGTGCCATGGTCTACCGCGGACTTCGCGCCCGCCTCCTGACGTAACTGAAGACCGATTTCAGCCCGGTCGTCACGTTGATCTGCATTTCCACAAACTGCCGGTAACCCGGCAGTCACATTGCCCGAAGTCAATCCGGGCAGGCCAGCTTGTTCTGCACTGCCTGCCCGAAGCTTGTCGGATGTCAGTTGCACATCCGCTATGTGGCATCAGCCCTTGAGAACTTCAACCAGAGTCTTGCCGAGTCGTGCCGGAGACGGCGATACCCGAATACCTGCAGATTCCATTGCGGCAATCTTGGAGTCCGCATCACCTTTGCCGCCAGAGACTACGGCACCTGCATGACCCATCGTGCGTCCTTTTGGTGCCGTACGTCCAGCGATGAACCCTGCCATCGGCTTCCTGCGACCCTTTTTCGCCTCATCCTTGAGGAACTGCGCGGCATCCTCTTCGGCCGAGCCTCCAATCTCACCTATCATGATAATCGACTCGGTAGCGTCGTCTGCAAGGAACATTTCCAGCATATCAATGAATTCGGTTCCCTTCACAGGATCGCCGCCAATGCCCACCGCTGTTGTCTGGCCCAAGCCTTCGTTCGAGGTCTGGAAAACGGCTTCGTAGGTAAGCGTCCCGGAACGCGAAACGATACCAACAGACCCCTTTCGAAAGATCGATCCTGGCATGATCCCAATCTTGCACTCTTCTGGTGTCAGGACACCGGGGCAATTGGGTCCCAGAAGTCGCGAGTTGGATCGGTCAAGGCGTGCTTTGACGCGCACCATATCCATCACCGGAATGCCCTCTGTGATACAGGTGATAAACGGAATCTCCGCATCGATCGCCTCGATAATCGCATCCGCTGCACCTGCCGGTGGCACATAGATCACGGTTGCGTCTGCGCCGGTCTTTTCCTTGCCCTCGGCAACCGTTGCAAAGATCGGCAAGGTCTCACCTTGCGAGCCGATCCAGCTTGTGCCGCCCTTCTTGGGATGTATGCCACCGACCATTTGAGTACCGTAATAGGCCAGTGCCTGTTCGGTGTGGAATGTGCCGGTCTTGCCGGTCAGGCCCTGAACGAGGACCTTGGTGTCTTTAGTGACGAGAATAGACATTATTTCCGCTTCCTCGAATTAGCCGTTGATCGCCGCGACAATCTTCTTGGCCGCGTCATCCAGGTCATCTGCCGCCGTGATTGCAAGCCCCGACTCATTGAGGATCTTCTTGCCAAGATCGACATTGGTCCCTTCAAGGCGCACAACGAGGGGAACCTTGAGACCAACCTCCTGGACCGCTGCGACGACACCTTCGGCAATAACATCGCATTTCATGATACCGCCAAAGATGTTGACAAGAATTCCCTCGACCTTCGGATCAGCCGTGATAATCTTGAAGGCCGCCGCCACCTTCTCTTTGCCGGCGCCCCCGCCGACGTCGCAGAAGTTTGCCGGCTCTTTACCGTACAGCTTAATGATGTCCATCGTCGCCATGGCGAGACCGGCGCCGTTAACCATGCAGCCTATATTGCCATCAAGCGCAACATAAGCGAGGTCCCACTTGGAAGCTTCGATTTCCTTGGCATCTTCTTCCGTTTCGTCGCGCAGCTCCCTGATATCGTCGTGGCGAAACAGTGCATTCCCATCAAACGAGACCTTGGCGTCGAGAACACGAAGTCGACCATTCTTCATGACGATGAGTGGATTGATCTCCAGGAGAGCCATGTCCTTCTCGTTGAAGGCCGTGTAGAGGACCGGAAACAACGACTTGGCATCTTCTGCAGCTGCTCCTTCAAGCTTGAGCGCCTTTGAGATTGCTTCCACATCTGCAGCAGTCACACCTGTGTCCGGCTCGATGGCTATTGTGTGGATCTTCTCCGGCGTATCATGGGCAACAGCCTCAATATCCATACCGCCCTCAGTCGAAACGACGAAAGCGATCTTCCCGACCGAGCGGTCGACCAACAGTGAACAGTAAAGCTCACGGTCGATGTCGGCGCCATCCTCGATATAAAGGCGGTTGACCTGCTTTCCGGCTTCACCAGTTTGCGCCGTTACCAAGGTATTTCCGAGCATCTCCTTAACGTTTGCAACAACGTCTTCTACGGATTTTGCGAGACGAACGCCGCCCTTTGCATCAGCGGCGAGCTCCTTGAACTTGCCTTTGCCACGGCCACCTGCATGGATCTGGCTCTTGACTACATACAGCGGACCGGGGAGCGATTTGGCAGCGGCTTCGGCTTCTTCAGCCTTCAGTATGGCCACCCCTTCGGCAACTGGAGCGCCATATGTCTTGAGCAGCGCTTTGGCCTGGTATTCGTGAATATTCATCAGCGTTTCCTTGAATGACAGCTGGTGCGGTTATTTCAGTGCGGGAGCGATATTGATGCAGGCTTCGCATAGTCCTGCTACTGCGCCGACCGACTTTTGGAATGCCTCTTCCTCGGACTTGTTGAACTCAACCTCAATGACGCGCTCAACGCCGCCCATACCGATCACTGTCGGCACGCCGACATACATGTCCTTCACGCCGTACTGGCCGGACAGATGGGCGGCGCAAGGCAGAACACGCTTCTTGTCCTTGAGATAGGCTTCTGCCATCTCGATTGCTGAGGCAGCCGGAGCGTAGTATGCGGAACCGGTCTTCAACAGGCCAACGATCTCAGCGCCGCCGTCACGAGTACGCTGAATGATCTGCTCCAGGCGCTCCTTGGTCGTCCAACCCATCTTGATCAGATCGGTCAGCGGGATGCCGGCAACGGTGGAATAGCGTGCAAGCGGGACCATGGAATCTCCGTGGCCTCCGAGCACGAATGCCGTCACATCCTGTACGGAAACGTTGAATTCTTCGGCGATGAATAGCCGGAACCGGGCCGAATCCAACACACCGGCCATCCCAACAACCATATTCTTTGGCAGCCCTGAAAACTTCTGGAGCGCCCAGACCATCGCGTCGAGTGGATTGGTTATGCAGATCACGAAGGCGTTTGGTGCGTATTTCTTGATACCCGCACCGACCTGTTCCATGACCTTGAGATTAATGCCAAGAAGATCATCGCGGCTCATGCCGGGCTTGCGGGCTACACCCGCCGTAACGATGCAGACGTCAGCACCCTCGATTGCGGCGTAATCGCTTGCGCCCGTCAGCTTCGCATCGAAACCATCGACCGGCGATGACTGTGCAATATCGAGGCCTTTGCCCTGCGGGATACCGTCGGCAATATCAAACAGGACGATATCGCCCAGTTCTTTGAGACCGGCCAAGTGTGCCAGCGTACCGCCAATCATGCCTGAACCGATAAGTGCGATCTTCTTGCGCGCCATTTAAGCTTCCTCTCGAGATCCTAAACCACGGCCGGGGCATCCAGCCGATCGGCCAATGTGGCTTGGCCATAGCGGGAACCAGCAAAAATAGCAACTGATTACTTTTAAGTAAGTAATTTCAATCGGTTATATCTATAAATATTTACGTAAACGTAAGTTTTTATCTGCCTTCTGATTGCCTCTTTTCGAAGAGAGAAGCATAGTCTGCACTGCGCATCTCAAAAAGTCTGGAGACCGTCCGATCGAATTCAAAGCCCTCGGTGCCTTTACGCTCAGTCAGAAGATTGTCTGGCGCTGCCGCCGCTGAAATGTATAGACGGATCGCGTTGTCATAGAGCGTATCAACAAGATTTATGAACCGTTTCGTTTCGTTTCGCTTTTCCGGGCCCAGGCGCGGCACGTCCTCTATGAACACGGAATCATACCGCTTTGCGATTGCGAGATAATCTGCAGCCCCCAAGGGCCTCTCGCACAGATCCGCAAACCGAAAGCGTGCCGCACGGCCAACTGCGGCTGGAACATGGATATTGCGGCCCTTTCGGAAAACTTCGTCCGGCTGGCTACGCGCTCCATCGGTTACCTGATTCCAGGCAGCTTCTATAGCAGCATCGGCTTGCGGTCCCAGTGGCGAAACATACACTGGACGGTCCGCTGTCTTCTTTAGTCGGTAATCGGTCGAAGAATCTAGACTGACAACATCGACGTGCTTCTGCAACAAACCAATGAACGGTATAAACAAACCCCGATTGAGACCGTCTTTGTATAGATTGTTTGGTTCGACATTCGAGGTTGCGACAAGAACGCAGCCAAGAGCAAAGAGCTCCGTAAACAACCGAGCCAGTATCATCGCGTCGGTAATGTCCGTTACTGAGAATTCATCGAAGCATAGGAGCTCGGCCTCCTCATAGAGGGCGGCGGCTACCGGGGGAATAGGATCAGCCTGTCGCGTCTCACCATTCTTCAGTTTCAGCCGGTGCTCGTGCACACGCGCATGCACGTCCGCCATAAACTCGTGGAAATGCGCACGCTTCTTCTTTTCGATCGGTGCGATGTTGAAGAACATTTCCATTAGCATGGTCTTCCCGCGACCAACACTGCCATAGACATAAAGTCCCCGAACCGTCTGTGGTCGTTTTCCACCCTTGGCAAATAACCAGCCAAGTGCACTGGTTTTCCGTGCGGGTCGCGAACCACGCAGATCGGAAAGCACCCGATCAAGGTCAGCGGCAACATCCAGCTGCGCCTGATCCGCCATCAAGGTTCCCGACGCAGAAAGGCCCTTCAGCTTTTCTACGACGCTATGGGTGTAATCAGGGATAATTTCCATATGGCCGTTGATACGCCTGCCTACCTGTCAGCGGCTCAGGCTGACCGGTTGGCCGGAATTTGTCGTACCATCGAAGCGATTTTCTGCTGTTTTGTACACACGGCCAATGGTGTTGCCGGAGCGATCCTTGAACTGCACCATTTTACCGGACACCTCCCAGGAGCCCATGGTAGTCAATTCACCAGCGCAACCTCGTGTCCCGCCACGCGAACCGCTTCCAAGATTGGTGAGTGTCAAGAACATATCGCAAGACGCTCCTGCATACGAGACGCGCCAATTGCCCACCAATTGCTGCTTGGTAACGTCGAGCGCCGTCGCAGGAGCTGTTGCATTTGGATCCAGTGCAGCGGTCTGCTGATTTGGCGCCGATGGGTACTGGTTGGCACCACCTGGAGGTGGCAACTGGTTCGATTGAACTGAAGGAACCGGTTGGGCCTGCAATGGCGCAGGTTGCGACGGAAGATTGCTATAGGGGTTGTAGGAAGTACGCTGGCAGCCCACGAGGGAGACTGCGGCAATCAAACCGACGACGACGTATCTGAATTGCATCTTTTTACTCCGATCCTTGGGCTGCACCGATTCCTAGGCACAGAAGAGGGCAAAATTATCGCGAAGAATTGCATCAGATCAACCCAGCATCACGCATTTGTGCCTCAAGATGGAACAATCATTGATGAACATCAACCGATGTAATGTCGGAAAACATCCATTACATTTGTCGCACGACCATCATTTTCTTGATCTCGGCAATCGCCTTTGCCGGGTTCAGTCCTTTCGGACAGGTCTGCGCACAATTCATGATCGTGTGACAGCGATAGAGCCGGAAAGGATCTTCGAGATTGTCAAGACGCTCACCTGTTGCTTCATCGCGACTATCGATCAACCAGCGATACGCCTGCAGCAGAACTGCCGGCCCAAGATAGCGGTCACCATTCCACCAGTAACTGGGGCACGATGCCGAACAGCAAGCGCAGAGAATACACTCATAGAGGCCATCAAGCTTCAGACGATCCTCATGGCTCTGTTTCCATTCCTTTGCCGGGGGCGGCGAAACAGTTTTCAGCCAGGGTTCGATTGAGCGATGCTGGGCATAAAAATTCGTAAGGTCCGGAACGAGGTCCTTTACGACAGGCATATGCGGTAATGGGTAGACCTTAACGGTGCCACCAATGTCATCCATACCTTTGGTGCACGCAAGTGTATTGGTTCCGTCGATATTCATCGCACAGGATCCACAGATACCCTCGCGGCATGAGCGACGTAGCGTCAGCGTCGGGTCGATCTTGTTCTTGATGTAAAGAAGCCCGTCCAGAACCATTGGGCCGCAGTCGTCGATATCGACATAGTATGTATCGATACGTGGATTTTTACTGTCATCGGGGTTCCACCTGTAAATCCGATACTCACGAACATTCGTGGCACCATCAGGCTTTGGCCACACCGTCCCCTCGGTGATCTGCGAGTTTTTAGGGAGAGCGAGTTCAACCATGTCCAATTCCTCTCCTGATCAGTAGACGCGAGCCTTCGGCTCGATCTTTGCTGGATCTATGCCGTCGGCAATGAGTTCTGTATGCACCGGTCGATAATCGAGTTTGACTTCACCCGATTCATCGACCCAAGCGAGCGTATGCTTGCGCCAGTTGACGTCATCACGACCACCAAACGGGCCATCCGTATAGTCTTCGCGAGCATGGGAACCACGGCTTTCCTTGCGGGCCTCCGCGCCGTAAACCGTGGTGATTGCGTTCGCCATCAGATTTTCGAGCTCGAGGGTTTCCACAAGATCAGAGTTCCAGATCATCGAGCGGTCCGTAACCTTGACGTCCTTGCGTTCATTCCAGATTGCAGACATCCGACGACAGCCAGCCTCCAATGATTCCTGAGTACGGAACACGGCGGCATCTTCCTGCATCGTTCGCTGCATCTTGTCGCGCAGTACGGCAGTCGGCGTGTCACCATTGGCGTTTCGCAGCCGATCGAAGCGTTCCATGATCCGGTCGCATGCAGCGGTATCGAGTGCTGGTACCGATCCTGACCTGTCGATAACCTGCGTGGCACGGATCGCCGCAGCCCGACCGAATACCACGAGGTCAATCAGGGAATTCGAGCCAAGACGGTTCGCACCGTGCACGGAAGCACATCCAGCCTCCCCGACCGCCATCAGCCCAGGAGCAACCCGCTCGGGGTTGGCGCTATCGGCGTTCAGTACCTCGCCCCAGAAATTGGTTGGGATGCCACCCATATTGTAATGCACTGTTGGCAAGACAGGGATCGGCTCGCGGGTTACGTCAACACCAGCAAAGATCTTGGCACTTTCGGAAATGCCTGGCAGGCGTTCATGAAGAACAGCAGGATCCAGGTGGTCCAGATGCAGATAGATATGATCCTTGTTCTTGCCGACCCCGCGGCCCTCACGGATCTCCATGGTCATGCAGCGGGAAACCACATCGCGCGAGGCAAGATCCTTTGCCGACGGCGCATAGCGTTCCATGAAACGCTCCCCTTCGGAATTGACCAAATAACCACCTTCACCACGGGCGCCTTCCGTAATCAGACATCCGGACCCATAAATTCCAGTTGGATGGAACTGTACAAACTCCATGTCCTGAAGCGGCAATCCGGCACGCGAGATCATTCCACCACCATCGCCGGTGCACGTATGGGCAGATGTCGCAGAAAAGAACGCGCGGCCATACCCGCCCGTGGCGAGCACAACCATTTTTGCCGCAAAGCGGTGAATCGTTCCGTCATCGAGATTCCAGGCCACAACACCTGTACAGCGACCATCGTCCGACATGATCAGGTCGAGTGCAAAATACTCGATAAAGAACTCCGCATTATTGCGTAACGACTGTCCATACAAGGTATGCAATATGGCATGTCCGGTACGATCTGCAGCAGCACATGTACGCTGGACCGGTGGGCCGGCACCAAAATTCTGCATGTGGCCACCGAATGGGCGTTGATAGATTTTGCCTTCTTCATTTCGGGAGAATGGCACGCCGTAGTGTTCCAGCTCATAGACCGCCTTTGGTGCTTCCATGGCAAGATACTGCATGGCATCGACGTCACCGAGCCAGTCCGAGCCCTTGACCGTGTCGTAGAGGTGCCACTGCCAGCTGTCCGGCGTCATGTTCTGCAAGGAGGCGGCAATGCCTCCTTGCGCCGCTACTGTATGGGAACGTGTGGGAAATACTTTGGTGATGCAGGCAGTCTTGAAGCCCTGCTCAGCCATACCGAGCGTGGCTCGCAAGCCTGCACCACCAGCTCCGACGACAATGACATCATAGGAGTGATCGACATAGGTGTAGGCCCTGCCGTTCTGCGCGATGGGAGTGATCGTTGCCATGGCGGGATTATCCTGCAAATGCGATTTTTAGAACGGCGACAAGACAGAGTCCGCCGATCACGATAGAGAAGAAGGTATTGAGCACGAGAAGAAGAAGCTTCATGCCTTCGGCGTGGACATAATCTTGAATGATCTCCTCCATGCCCAGACGCATATGTACAATGCTCGCAACAACTGTCAGCGCATTGATCGTAGCGACAAACGGGTTCGCAAGCGCACCGACAACGTCCGCATAGGGACGCCCGGCGTAAGCAACCAGGAAGACAACATAGAAGAGAAGGAGAGGAACGAGCGCGACAGAACTCGTTCGAATTTTCCAGAAGTGGTCGGTGCCGCTCTTGGCGGAGCCGAGGCCTAGGACTTTTCCAAACGGAGTACGCATATCCATGAGTGAACTCCTCAACGAACCAGAAGGACAGCAATCCAAACCAGGACGGTCAGGACGATCGATGCGACAAGGTTGGCCTTGGCAAGTTTAGTCGAAAATTCCTTTTCGAAGCCATGCCCGAGATCCCACATGATATGACGTAAGCCTCCCAGCAAGTGATGCAACAGGGCCCACGTATATCCAAACAGGATCACCTGACCGAGGAATGAACCGAACAGTCCATTCACCCGGTTGAAATGCTCTTCACCGGACGCAGCCGCAATCAACCAGGCAGCGACCAGTACTGTCCCGAAATAGAGCGCACCACCTGTGATGCGGTGGAGGATCGACATGGCCATCGTCGGGATGAATTTGTAAACCTGCAAATGCGGAGACAGGGGCCGATTATTTGTAATGTTCGCCATCAGGACCTCGCGGCGTTGAAGCGTCTACAGGTGCTGTTGCACCCGCCAATGCACCATGCCGAAGAAATGTGCATTGCATCAATCAGCGTGGTTTAATGCCCGATATACCCTACGACAAGCAATTTCAAACGGATTTCAAATTTAAATCGATTGGCGGGCTTGACCGACCGACTTCCGCCTTAATCGCTCTGCCGATTAACCAAACAATGCATTATCCCCACAGCCATAGGACTTCAGTAGGTCAAGTGTGTTAACCTTCTCTTAACGCTTGAACTGGAGATCAAAATGCCAAATTGGCCGTTCGTCGGAAGGATTGCGATCTTGCTTCTAGGTTTGCCAAGTCTAGCTTGGCCCGCTGTTGCAGGCAATGATTGGAACAGCACTTCCCGCGAACCAGCGCATGGTTACTACTTCCGGTCAGGCCCCTCCATTAATTCTGCGAACGCGATGGCGAGTTTGCTAAGGGGCGGCACCTATAGCCGAACTGGCTGGGTCATTAATCGTAAACGCCCTGGAGCGGAGCGAGAACCTGTCTTGGCTCCAAAGGCTACAATCATACACGGCAACCGCGGTTTGGTTCCAGATCAACTAAACGATGCATGCGCGTATGAGGCCGGCGTCTGCGTTATCCGTGCGGGAAACTAGACAAACTGCCACACCGTTGTACTCTTGGTCTCGCTGTCCTCGAGTACGCGTGTCACCGGCACTTCGTAGACGGCGAGCGCTTCCAGCCGATCCTTCGGTAGATAACTTCGCCCCGGATCGCCTATCAGGACCACTGTTCCATTTTCGGCCATCAAACTAAACCACGGGATTATATGTTTCGCGAAAGTTTTATCGTAGAAGACATCCCCCGCGAGGACAACCTCTGCCAATTGCAGGGTACCGACAAGATCCTCACCCATGAAATCGATCTCGACACCATTGGCGAGTGCATTCATCGCGACCGCATGTGATGCCCAGGGGTCGACGTCTACCGCCAGGACACTCCTTGCACCAGCAAGTTTGGCAGCAATTGCCACCATTCCCGAGCCTGTTGCGAAATCGAGTATACGTCGCCCACGCACCACACGGGGATGATCAAGCACATAGCGGGCAAGCCCCTGACCACCGGCCCACGCAAAGGCCCAAAAAGGCGGTGGAAGACCAATCTCTTCTAGTTCGTCCTCGGTCTTTTGCCAAAGACTATGCACCTCATCAGCCAGATGCAGGCTGATTTCCGGTACATGTGGCGGCGACATCAGTGAGGTGTTGGACAGGATGAAACTTTTGGGGTCGGTTTTCAAGTTGCGGCCAGAGGCGGCTCATCGAGCCCGCCCAAATGGCAGATCTCAAGATACTCGGCGGGCGTCACCGGCTGGACCGAAAGGCGCATCGACGTCACCAGTGACATTTGTGAAAATCTGGGATTCGCCTTAATCTCCTTTAATGTCACCGGCCTTGGCATGTCACACACCGCACGGATGTCCACACAATCCCATCGCGCATCTCCCTCGGCTGTTGAATCAGGGTGACTTAGTGCGCAGACCTCGACGAGACCGACAATTTCAAGTCCCTCGTTTGAATGGTAGAAGAAACCCTTATCGCCGAGCTTCATGGCTCTCATGTTGTTACGAGCTTGGTAGTTTCGGACACCTGTCCATTCTTCACCAACCTCGCCTTTGGCCTTCTGCATTTCCCACGACCAGCTGGATGGCTCGGACTTAAACAGCCAATATGCCATTTCTACTTAAACTCCCGGCTTGTTGAAGACCCAGTTATATGGCTTAATTTCTACCTTCTCGAAAAGCCCCGCACGATAATAGGGGTCAGCCTCCGCAAGAGTGCGCGCAGCAGCCATATCGTCCGCCTCGACGATTACAAGGCTTCCATTCGGCTTACCATCATCATCGAGAAAGGGACCTGCGAGCTTCAGGATACCTTCTGCGTTCAACTTGTTGAGATGTTCCAGGTGCGCAGGCCGTGTATCACTTCGTACATTGAAATGTCCGGGCTTGTCCGTGCAAAGGAAGGCAAATAGCATCGCAAAGTTCTCCATATATTTCATTCGGTAGTGATCGGACGGGACATTAACTGTTCAACGGCTGCGGCAATTTCCAGCTTGCCCGCGATAATGGCTGCAACGGCTGTCGTAATTGGTAATTCTATCCCGAGCTTTCGACCGAGCTCTGCGGCGACCGAGGCAGCAAATGCACCCTCCACAAGATCACTACCGCTACCATTGCCACCTTGGCCGCCGAGCGCAATACCATAACGTAAGTTGCGCGATTGATGGCTCGTTCCAGTCAGGACAAGGTCACCGAGGCCCGATAATCCTCGAACAGTCTCCGGCAATCCGCCCAGTTGCCGCACCAGTCGAGACATCTCGGCCAGTCCGCGTGCGATAAGGGCGGCTCTGGCGGACTCGCCGAGACCAGCCCCTTCCACGATGCCGCATGCGATAGCCAGTACATTCTTCAAAGCACCGCCAAGCTGGACGCCAACAGGATCTGCAGATGCATATAACCTGAATGTCGGAGTGCAGAGCGTGTGCGCGAGATGTTCGGCAAGATCAATATCTTTTGCTGCAAGGGTCATTGCCGTTGGCAGCCCCCGGGCAATATCTGCAGCAAAACCTGGACCACTTAGGGCGGCTGCAGTTCGTTGCGGCAGTTCCCGTTCCAGCATCTGTGTGAGCAAGTCTCCAGAGGCCCGGTCAAACCCCTTTGCACATGTCACCACTACGGCATCGCGTGACAGATACGGTCCGTAATGACGTGCTGCGTCCGTGTGAGCCTGTGACGGCATGGCGAAAAGCACAATGTCCGCTTCGCAAAGAGCATCGGGCTCCGCTGAAAACTCCAATTGATCCGGAAGTGGAACCCCCGGCAACGCACCATCATGTGTTCTCATATCCCGAAGGTCGGTCATTAGTGACGGGTTGCGTCCGACAAGAGTGACCTTTGACCTGCCATGCAGGGCGATAACAGCTGAAACTGCCGTACCGAATGCACCCGATCCAACAACAACAACTGTTCCAGCACCACTCATGCTTTAGCTCCGCGTTTTCCCGAACCAAGTACCGTCTTGGCATTGCCGTCAAGCGGCCAACGTGAGCGAGGTTGCACATCGAGCCTATCCGGAGGAAAATCACCTGCCAGGCGCTCCAGCCCTGCCCAAGCGATCATCGCAGCATTGTCGGTGCAAAGCCTCATGGGCGGTGCAATAAAACGGAAATCAAACTCGAGGCAAAGTGACTGTAGGGTTCGCCTTATCTCTTGGTTTGCGGCAACGCCACCTGCAACAACAAGTGAAGGCTCAACACCAAGACCTGAGAATTCACTCTTGAACCTTGCCAGTCCCCGGCTGATGCGATCCTTCAATGTCCGCGAAATAGCGCGCTGGAACGATGCGCAGATATCGGCGACATCTTGATCGTTCAGAGGTGCAATTTCGGTAGCGGCTTGTCGCACCGCTGTCTTCAGGCCGGAAAATGAGAAATCTGGGCGTGCGTTGCCGGCCAGCGGGCGCGGTAGATTATAACGGCTGGCATTACCTTCAAGCGCTGCCTGTTCGACCGCCGGACCACCCGGATAAGGTAGCCCGAGTAATTTCGCCGTCTTGTCGAAGGCCTCACCCAGAGCATCATCGATCGTCGTCCCCCAACGTTCGTAACTGCCTACCCCACGAACAAGGATCAATTGCGTGTGTCCACCGGAGACAAGAAGCATCAGGTAGGGAAATGGCAGGCCATCCGTCAGCCGTACGGTTAGTGCATGCCCCTCAAGGTGATTGATCGCAAATAGCGGCTTACCGGTAACGCGTGCAATCGCCTTGCCAGTCATGAGGCCAACAATCAGTCCACCGATCAGTCCCGGCCCGGATGTGGCCGCCACCGCGTCAATATCGCGGAGGGATATCTCGGCACGCTCCAAAGCCTCATCAACCAGGCCGTCCAGTGCCTCAACATGCGCTCGGGCTGCAATCTCCGGCACCACTCCGCCAAAAGCGCTATGCTCCTGAAGCTGCGAGTATACGATATCAGACAGGATCTCGCCTCGCCCATCCGGATATCGGGCTACGACCGCTGCAGCGGTTTCGTCACAACTTGTTTCTATTCCGAGGGTGCGAAGAAAGGACGCCATGAACCAATCACTGATTGCTAGGGGAGATAAACCCGTCTACGAAGGCCCCCGGTTAACAATGGACGGAACCGGATGCAAACAAAACCTTTTCGCATCGGTACGCGCGGCAGCACTTTGGCTCTCGCCCAGGCTGCGGAAACGCGTACTCGGCTGATGGCAGCTCACAGCCTTCCCGAGGAGATGTTCGAGATCGTCGTACTCTCCACAAAGGGCGACCGTATCACCGACCGGGCATTGACGGAAATCGGTGGCAAAGGTCTCTTCACAGAGGAACTGGAAGATCAACTACTTTCCGGTGGACTGGATTTCGCAGTGCATTCCTCCAAGGATATGCCAACCCGTTTGCCTGACGGATTACAACTGTCTGCCTATCTGCCACGAGAAGACTTCCGTGATGCTTTCATCGGCCGAACGGCAGCTAGCCTGACTGCTCTTCCAGATAGCGCCACCATTGGAAGTTCATCGCTCCGTCGCCAGGCACTGATCAAGCGCAAACGACCGGATATCACCGTGATAACATTCCGGGGGCTGGTCGAGACGCGGCTTCGCAAACTGGAGGAAGGTCAGGTCGACGCGACCCTGCTCGCCTATGCAGGATTGAAGCGATTATCTATGTCAGGCGTCGTTACGGACATTATGGATCCCACAGACTTTCCACCTGCACCAGCCCAGGGCGCAATCTGCGTTGAAAGTCGTATTGGCGATAGCCGCGTTATCAAGCTCCTGGAAGCAATCAACGATCATCCGACCTACGATGCCGTCACATGCGAGCGAGCATTCCTGGCCGCACTCGATGGTTCGTGTCGTACACCAATTGCGGGCTATGCCGTCTGCGACGGAGACGACCTTCGCTTTTCCGGATTGATCCTGACGCCCGATGGTCGCACTGAACATGCTATCAATCTTGATGGTCGACGAACGGAAGCAGCGACAATTGGCAGACAGGCTGGAGAGACAGTCCGTACGGCCGCGGGACCGCGCTTCTTCGAAAGCTGGAGCTAATTCATTCTGTGCGTATCCTGGTCACTCGGCCCGAACAGGCCGCTCAACGTACGGCGACACGTCTGGCACAATTGGGACATGATCCAGTGCTTCTACCGCTGATGGTTGCTGAACATCATCCCGACGCAGCCCTTGCCTCGCTGAACCAGCGACATGCTGCAATAGCGGTTACCAGCGCAGAAGCCATCCGCACATTGAGCTTTCTCCGTAACACGCTTTCCGTCCATTTTGACACACAGGTTTTTGCCGTAGGCGAAGCTACCGCCAGGGCTGCACGTGAGATAGGATTCTATGGCGTGCAGGTTGCCAACGGCACCGGCGCCAGCATGGTGGCGATATTCGGGGAGACGATCAAGCGGCTGACCAGCACGGCACCACTCCTATACTTTGCAGGTCAGCCTAGATCCCCTGTACTGGAAGCAGGACTGTCCGCATTGAAAGTTCCGGTGCTGGTTTGCAGGGCCTATACGATGCATCCGCTCCCGATCGAGCCTGATGTGGTGATCACCACAATCAGACAGCAATCCATTGATGCAGTTCTTCTCTATTCGCGTGAAACTGCGTTACGATTGTTCGAACTGCTGTCCTCCGATAACGATCTGGAACCTCTCCTCAAGACCCCAATCCTGTGTCTCAGCCGGAACATTTCAGAGGCCGTTCCAACAAGACTGCGGCAAAATGTACGAACAGCCGATCAGCCTGATGAAGATAGCTTGCTGGCTCTCCTTTGATTATCCAGGGCACCAAAATCTGCTTGGCCTCTTCCCTTCAATGGTCCCTCTGACTACTTTCATGGATGAAATTTCAGAACGAGGCCTCAATGGTTACGGAAAAGCCGCCACGCCGCTCAAAGTCGAGACAACAATCCACAACTATCGATCTGACGGCCAAAAAAAACTCGGAAATTGCTGACCCCGTCCGCAGTGATGACTCAGACAACAAGACTTTGGCAAGCGTTCAAACACCTCCTGGTAAAGAGAAGACTGCCGAGGATTTGCTTTCATCAAGCTCACCCCCAGTTGACGAAACTCCGGCCAAGGCTGCTGATAAAAAACTGGAAAAGGGCGCGTCTGATACCGATAAAACGCTGCAGTCCCCGGACGACAAAAAGGCCGAGACTTCCCCACCAGCGACCCAAACAACCGTCAATAAGGAAACAGCAGTTTCAACGCTCATCGCAGCCGGCATTTTTGGAGGAATTGTTGCACTTACACTTGCCGGCAGCATGCATTACGCAGGCTACCTTCCATTGGTCACCGATACGCGCGACGCCACTGACGAGATTCCGGCGCTGCGACAGGAGATCGAAGCCTTGAGACAGAACTCGGCCACCGACGCGGACCTCGCAGACCGCATCAACGCCATCGAAACCACACTTTCTCGCCCTCAACCAGACGACGTGGGCGAAAGACTGTCAGCCGTCGAACAGCAATTAGCCGCTGTCCATGCTGCTGTTGAGAAGAGCCTGTCAGAAAGCGATGGTCTGCTGGAACAATTCCAAGGGCGGCTAAACGTCGTCGAAACAAAACTGAATGAGCCAAGAGAAGACATTGCGGCTGCCCGTGCGGTGACGGCTGCCGCTTTGAAGGCCGCAATTGATCGCGGCGGGTCATTCAATACCGAACTGGCGACCTATGCGGAGATTTCACCGGATAACCCGACCCTCGCCAAACTGCAGACTTTCAGTAATTCCGGCGTTCCGTCACGCGAGCAACTCGCCGAACAATTCCAAGGCGTTGCCGACGCGATTTTGAATATCGCATCACAACCAGATCCAGATCTGGGGATCGCTGATCGGCTATTGTCAAGTGCCTTGTCAGTTGTGAAGGTGCGAAGGATTGGTGACGTAGAGGGGGATACACCAGAGGCGATCGTCACACGTTTGGAAAACGAGCTAAAGAATGGCCATCTGCAGGCGGCTGCAACCGAATGGGAAAGTTTGCCCGAGGAAGCCAGAATTGCATCTCGGGACTTCAAGCAGGCGCTTGATGCGCGGATTGCAGTCGACGGGCTGATTGCTGAAACACTTGCCCGTGCAGTTAATGAAACAGGCACCCGAAATTGAGGATGGCAGAATGATCCGATTATTTGCATTCGTCGTCGTCGTACTCATTCTCGGATGGAGTTTTTCATGGCTGGCCGACCGCCCCGGCCTGATATCGATTACCTGGCAGGACTACCTGATAGAGACAAGCCTCATGATCGCGGCAACTGCAGTCACGACCATCATTGCTGCTGTCATGTTCCTGTGGTGGGTCATTCAACTCGTCTGGACCTCACCACATTCCGTTCGTCGATACTTCAGAGCTCGAAAGCGAGATAGGGGTTATCAAGCCTTGTCCACCGGACTCGTAGCTGCCGGTGCCGGCAATTCAATATTGGCCCGAAAGATGAGCCTGCGGGCACAGGGCCTGTTGCGGTCGGACCAGGAACCGCTCCTGCAATTGCTTGATGCTCAGGCCGCATTGATAGAAGGTCGGCACGATGACGCCCGTCTCAAATTTGAACGCATGGCCGAGGACCCGGAAACAAGGGAGCTCGGCCTCCGCGGGCTTTACATGGAAGCTCGCCGTCTCGGGGCGGACGAAGCTGCGCGGCAATATGCCGAGAGGGCGGCCGAGGCGGCACCTTACCTTCCATGGGCAGCGCAAGCCACACTTGAGTTTCGCTGCCAGGAAGGGCGTTGGGACGATGCGATTCGCCTCCTCGACCAACAACGCATCGCCAATGTCATCGACAAGAAGCAGGCGGAACGCTGGAAGGCCGTTTTGCTTACGGCCAAAGCCGGTGAACGACTTGAAGCCGACCCCAAGGGCGCACGGGACGACGCGCAAGCTGCATTGAAGCTATCTGGCAACCTTGTTCCCGCCGCCATTATCGCAGCCAAAGCTTACCTGCGCGAAGACAATATCCGTCGAGCCGCGTCAGTTCTCGAAGCCGCCTGGAAAACGGAGCCTCATCCGGAAACCGCACGAGCTTACGTCCGCGCCAGAAGTGGCGACAGTGCCGTTGACCGCCTGAAACGAGCCGAGAAACTGGAGGCGGCACGCCCCAACAATGTCGAATCCCTGATTGCAGTCGCGGAAGCCGCTCTCGATGCGAGGGAACTGAGAAAGGCACGCGCCAAGGCAGAAGGCGCTGCACGCATGAGCCCACGGGAAGGCATTTATCTTCTGCTTGCGGACATCGAAGAAGCGGATACCGGCGACCAGGGACGGATTCGTCATTGGATGGCTCAAGCCCTGCGAGCGCCCCGCGATCCTGCCTGGGTGGCCGACGGTGTCGTTTCCGAGCACTGGCTCCCGGCTTCACCTTTGTCTGGACGTCTCGACGCCTTCGAATGGAAAACGCCCTTCGGCCAACTTGATGATCCAATAGAAGATGGCAACCTGGCGGAGAAAGCGATCGCTGAACTTCCTCCAGTGAAATCTGTCCATGAAATATCAAAGACGATCATTGATGACTCCATCGTTACAACGTCTGATGACAAGCTCGATACACAAATCGAGCCTGTCTCCATCACGGACAAGGAACCGACACCAAGTTCAAAGGCTCCCCACATCGTGGGCAAGAAAGAACCGATGATGAGAACTGAACAATCAGAAGCCGATCCCTTCCACGGTAGACCACCGGACGATCCGGGCGTGAAAGATCCAGATACTAACCAGCAATCAACGGGCCGGCTTCGGTTATTCTAGTGTCCGTCCATAAACGGCTGCTTTTCTTGCTTTGCAAAGTTCGCGCTTCGGTAGTCTGCCAACTTCGGTCGCCGTGACTGCATGTTACGGCGGCATATTCTGGTGGAAGGTGGTTTTTGCGGA
>JAEWDP010000079.1 GCA_023390055.1 Pseudomonadota bacterium
GTGCCAGCGACAGGCCAAGACCAAGGCGAATGCCTTCTTCGTGGATGCCGCCTGCCATCCACAGACGATTGCTCTCATCGAGACGCGGGCCGAACCTCTGGGCTGGAAGGTCGTTGTCGGCGACCCCTTCGCCGACCTTGATCCGGTTGACGTGTTCGGAGCCATTTTCCAGTATCCTGGAACGCATGGACACGTCCGTGATTTTTCAGGACTGATTGCGCGGCTCCATCAGACCGGGGCCCTTGCTGCCATTGCAGCCGATCCGCTTGCGCTCACGCTCTTGAAGTCTCCAGGCGAGATGGGGGCAGACATTGCCATCGGTTCGTCGCAACGCTTCGGCGTTCCCGTTGGCTATGGCGGCCCGCATGCCGCCTATATGGCTGTGAAGGATGCCATCAAGCGCTCCATGCCCGGCAGACTGGTCGGGGTGTCGATCGATGCACGCGGAAATCGCGCCTATCGGCTGTCACTACAGACCCGCGAACAGCACATCCGTCGCGAAAAGGCGACTTCGAACATCTGCACGGCGCAGGTGCTGCTTGCCGTCATGGCGTCCATGTATGGCGTCTTCCACGGCCCGGACGGGCTGAAGGCCATCGCCCAGCAGGTCCACAAGAAGGCCGTACTGATGGCCAAGGGCCTCGAAAAGCTCGGCTATACGATCGAACCCGATGCCTTCTTTGACACGATCACGATCGAGGTCGGTCATATGCAGGGCCTCATCTTGCGGGCGGCGGTGGCCGAAGGTGTCAACCTCAGGAAGGTTGGAACAACCAGGATCGGTATATCGCTCGACGAACGCACCCGTCCGACGACGCTGGAAGGGGTCTGGCGCGCCTTTGGCGGAAACTTCAAGGTCTTGGACTTCGAACCGGAATACCGGCTGCCGGAAGCGCTGTTGCGCAAGTCGCCCTACATGACCCATCCGATCTTCCACATGAACCGGGCGGAAAGCGAGATGACCCGCTATATGCGCCGCCTCTCGGATCGTGATCTTGCACTCGACCGGGCAATGATCCCGCTTGGCTCATGCACAATGAAGCTCAACGCCACGGCGGAAATGCTTCCGATCACCTGGCCCGAATTTGCCGATATCCACCCCTTCGTGCCTGCGGACCAAGCGCTTGGATACCGCGAAATGATCGATGATCTTTCGGCAAAACTGTGTCAGATCACCGGCTATGACGCATTTTCCATGCAACCGAATTCAGGTGCACAAGGGGAATATGCGGGGCTTTTGACCATTCGCAACTATCATATTGCCAATGGCGACACCCACCGTGATGTCTGCCTCATCCCGACGTCGGCACACGGCACAAACCCGGCCTCGGCACAAATGGCTGGCATGAAGGTCGTACCCGTCAAGGCCATGGATAACGGTGACATCGATATCGATGACTTCCGCGCCAAGGCCGAACAGTATGCCGGCACCCTGTCCTGCTGCATGGTGACCTATCCGTCGACCCATGGCGTGTTTGAGGAAAGCATCCGCGAAATCTGCGAGATTACGCATCGCTTCGGCGGCCAGGTCTATCTGGACGGAGCGAACATGAACGCCATGGTCGGGCTTGCCCGCCCCGGTGATATTGGTTCCGACGTGTCGCACCTCAACCTGCACAAGACCTTCTGCATCCCGCATGGCGGTGGTGGCCCCGGAATGGGCCCAATCGGTGTCAAGGAGCATCTTGCGCCGTTCCTTCCCGGTCACGACCAGTGGGACGGACGCAGCGGGGCAGTCTCTGCAGCACCGTTCGGTTCTCCATCAATCCTGCCGATCTCCTGGTCCTATTGCCTGATGATGGGTGGAGAGGGTCTGACCCAGGCAACCAGGGTTGCGATCTTAAACGCCAACTATATCGCACAGCGACTGAAAGGCGCATATGACGTCCTCTACAAGTCCAAAGCAGGAAGGGTCGCACATGAATGCATTATCGACACCCGCCCACTTGCAACACTTGCAGGCGTCACCGTCGATGACGTGGCAAAGCGCCTGATCGATTGCGGCTTTCATGCACCAACCATGAGTTGGCCAGTTGCCGGAACCTTGATGATCGAGCCCACCGAGTCTGAGACCAAAGCCGAAATCGACCGGTTTTGCGATGCACTCCTGGCCATCCGTGAAGAGGTACGCGCCATTGAAGAGGGGCGCATGGATGCGCAGAACAATCCGCTCAAGAATGCGCCGCATACCGTAGAAGACCTGATCGGGGACTGGGATCGACCCTATTCCCGCGACGAGGCCTGCTTCCCACCCGGAGCCTTTCGGATTGACAAGTACTGGGCACCGGTGAACCGCATCGACAACGTCCATGGCGACCGCAATCTCGTCTGCACGTGCCCGCCAATGGAGGCCTATGCAGAGGCCGCCGAGTGAAGCTGGCGACCTCACCGCCTTGCTTCAGATAAAGACACCATGTCGGCCCTTCTTGTGGGGCCGGCATTTTCAAGACATCAGGGCAGAACTGAGCTTTGAACTGGGCAGAACATGACAAGTTCGGCCGGCCACCCTTGTTCGTGAATGCATTTCACCCTATTTTGGGAATCAGCGCTTCGCCCGCGACATTTTTTGAGCCGATCGGCTCATGCCAGCTTCCCCTTGAAGCATTTCATATCTGTCGCATCCGGCCCTGACATTATCTTCAGGGTGTTCCGGCGTCGTCGCTCCATGGAAGCCCCTCATCCGTACGGCTTCACTTAAGCGGCCCTCGTGCCGGAAAGGAGTTATTTTGCAGGTTATTGTCCGAGACAACAATGTCGAGCAGGCTCTTCGTGCTCTGAAGAAGAAGATGCAGCGAGAAGGCCTTTTTCGTGAGATGCGTACCCGCAGCGCCTACGAAAAGCCTTCCGAACGGCGGGCAAGAGAAAAGGCAGAAGGTATCCGTCGTGCCCGCAAGCTGGCACGCAAGAAGGCACAGCGCGAAGGACTATTGCCGGCACCCCGGAAGAAAGCTGTTGGCCGCAGCCGCTAACAGTTGAAAACGACACGACCCAGATGACCACTCGTGTCCCAGCATCGAGACGGGATCTTGTCGGAATGCCCGCATAACCCGTCTCGCTTTCAATTGACACTTGCGCCCGAATGTCTATTCCACGTTTTCAAGATGACGACAGGAGAGACAAAATGGACAACCGTAGAAAAAACAGCCTCTGGAACAAGGTCTTCGACATTGACTCGCAAGCTGGAACCGGGCGTTTCGTCATCATCATTGCCATCTTCGTCGTCATCGGCGGTGGGCTTGCCTGGCTGATCGGCTAGATCGGTCCTAAACGTCTGGTTCTTGAATTGACACCGGTTCCATCAGCGGTTTGCGGCGCGCGTGACAATTGCCACAGCCTTACAACGGCCATATCACTACTTTATCGTTTCCCCATGGCGTTATGGATCGCAATCGGCGTGGCCATTGGCTCCGTCTTCGGGGTTACCGTCTTCGACGAGATTGGCACAGGTCTTACCTTTGGCATTGGGATCGGCATTGCCCTTGGGATCGCTGCCGGAGCGTTAAAGTGATCGTTGAGACTGCAAGCCTAAGGAAACTGTCGCCGATCAACCCGCACCCGGACAAGACCGTCTCCCTGGGCCGGCTATGATCCTTGCCCGTCAACTCCTGTCCTGGCTGGTCATCATCTCCACCTTCACCTTCTTGCCCATCGGTACGGTCGTCGCCGAGACAAATCTGGTGCACAAGAAGAACCTGCCGTTCCCGCCAGCGCCACTTCCGCCGCCAACGCCCTGGAAGCCGGTTGAACGGACGGTGACGTACCCTGTACATGGTTCCTCCGGTATAGCCCTTTATCAATCGATTGGCAGTCAGGGGCCAGCTGCCGGGGTCCAGGCGATTGCCCAGACCGGTTTTGCTCTCACCTGGACACGAGACTACCAGCGCCAGGACGATGGCTCATGCATACTTGCGGTTGCGAGACCCAAGCTGATCATCACATATACCATCCCAAAAGCGGCGAACCGCCTGGCTCCAGCGCTTGAGGCCAAATGGCAGCACTTCATCAATGGTGTCAAAAAGCATGAGCAGGTGCATGCTGATCAGATTATCGACATGGTCCGTGCCATAGAGGCGTTCAGCATTGGCCTGAAAGCCGAAAATGATCCCGGTTGTCAAAAGGTCCGTGCCCGGCTGCAGGCGCAACTGAAAGTATTCTCCGATGCCCGAGTGAGCCAAAGCCGGGCCTATGACAAGCTGGAACTTGCGGAAGGCGGCGCAGTTCATCAATTGATACTGGCGCTCGTCAATCCGCCGTGATCAACCAACGACATTCCCCCGCAGCATCGCTGCGAGGGCTCATTCTTGAGGAAGTTGGTTGGTTTACTGTTCTTTTGGCACCTCGCCGCGAAGCCCCTCGAATGCGGGAGCGCCTTCCAGCTGTTCACGGGTAACGTTGACTACGATGCGTTCGGGAAGACCATCCTCGCCGATCGCAATTTCACCACCCATAGCAGCGTCGTTTGCGGC
>JAEWDP010000115.1 GCA_023390055.1 Pseudomonadota bacterium
TCGGGATGACGCATTTTGTCAACCCGAAGGATGCCGGCGACGACATCGTCGCCTATCTTGTCAACCTGACGAAAAGAGGTGCCGACCAGATCGGTGGTGCCGACTATACGTTCGACTGCACGGGCAATACGAAGGTGATGCGCCAGGCTCTTGAGGCTTCACATCGCGGCTGGGGCAAGTCGGTGATCATCGGTGTGGCGGGTGCCGGTCAGGAAATCTCGACGCGCCCGTTCCAGCTCGTCACGGGTCGCCAGTGGATGGGGACTGCCTTTGGTGGTGCGCGCGGGCGCACCGACGTTCCCAGGATCGTCGACTGGTACATGGAGGGCAAGATCGAGATTGATCCGATGATCACCCATACAATGCCACTTGAAGACATCAACAAGGGTTTCGAGCTCATGCATGCTGGCGAAAGCATCAGGAGCGTCGTCGTCTACTAGCATCAGACTTTCGCGTGCTTGCAATCGGTGAGCGCGCGGATATCATCCACTTCGTCTAACGCAACAGGGGACCAATAGATGTATAAATTCGAAGTATTCAAGGACAAGAAGGGTGAATTCCGCTTCCGTTTCCGGGCTTCCAACGGCGAAATCATGTTTTCCTCGGAATCGTACAAGGCCAAGGCATCTGCCGTATCGGCAATCGAATCAATCAAGAAAAATGCACCGGGCGCCACGACCGTCGACGAGACCACGGCAACCGCCTGACAATACCCTGCAGATAAAGCGTCGGCAAAGTTCGCGGATCTGCACCACCCAAGCGGGATACCGTCCCGTATGGAACAAACAGGTTGTTGATCCTTGATCTATGTCGATGCTGATGCCTGTCCGGTCAAGCCGGAAATCCTGAAGGTCGCGGAGCGCTTTGGCATCGAGGTGACATTCGTTGCCAATTCGGGTCTGCGCCCTTCCCGTGATCCGATGGTCCATAATGTTATTGTTTCCGCCGGTTTTGACGCGGCCGACGACTGGATCGCCGAACGGGCGGGCCAAGGGGATATCGTGATTACGGCCGACATACCCCTTGCCGGTCGATGCGTTGCAAGTGGCGCATCCGTAACCGGCCCGACTGGACGGATCTTCGATGACACCAATATCGGCATGGCAACAGCGATGCGCGATCTTGGCCAGCACCTACGGGAAACCGGAGAAAGCAAAGGTTACAACGCAGCCTTCAGCTCTCGGGACCGATCGAAATTCCTTGAAGTTCTCGACCGGCTTTGCCGTCGTGCGAGCAGGTTCAAACCATTGGGAGACCAGTCATGAAAGTCCTTTCGCAAAACACAGCCTTTGGTGGCATGCAGGGTGTTTTTACGCACAGTTCGCAGGCGTGCAATTGCGAGATGACCTTTGCCGTATTTGTTCCTCCGCAGGCCACCACTGACACCTGCCCGGTATTGTGGTACCTTTCCGGTCTTACCTGTACCCATGCCAACGTCATGGAAAAGGGCGAATACCGGCGAATGGCCGCAGAACTCGGCCTGATCGTCATTTGCCCGGACACAAGCCCGCGCGGTGACGATGTACCGGATGAACTTTCCAACTGGCAGATGGGCAAGGGTGCCGGTTTCTACCTCGACGCCACGCAAAAACCCTGGGCAGAGCACTACCAGATGTACACCTACATCACCGAGGAGCTGCCAAACTTCGTCACCCAGCACTTCCGCATGGACATGAGCCGACAGGCGATCTTCGGCCACTCCATGGGCGGCCACGGTGCCATGACCATGGCGCTGAAACACCCTGATCGATTCAAGAGCTGCTCGGCCTTTGCCCCCATCGTCCAGCCAACCACTGCCGACTGGTCGGTAGGTGCTTTCGAAAAATATCTCGGGTCCGATCGTTCTGCGTGGCGACAATATGATGCCTGTGCACTGGTTGAAGACGGTGCGCGCTTCCCCGAATTCCTGATCGATCAGGGCAAGGCTGACGGCTTTTTGGAAAACGGCTTGCGTCCTTGGCTGTTCGAGGAGGCCATCAAGGATCGCGACATCAAGCTCACATTGCGCATGCAGGATCGTTACGACCATTCCTACTATTTCATCTCGACCTTCATGGAAGATCATCTGAAATGGCACGCAGAACGCCTGGGCTAATGCGGGGTCGGTTTTCCTGCACGGCACCTATGCCCGTGACGTTCTTGCCAAAGGGACCGGACTTGCCCATATCAGGCGTGGCAGTCGGCTGCCGCCGGAACATCATCCGGTCACGAATGCGGGGACGGCCTCGCTCCATTCAAACGGAGTAAGGCACATGGCCTGGATCATTCTTTTCATCGCCGGACTTTTTGAAATAGGCTGGGCAATTGGCCTCAAATACACCGATGGTTTCAGCCGGCCGGTCCCGACGGTACTGACTGCTGCCTCCATGGTGGTCTCAGTGATATTACTTGGTATGGCGATGCGTTCGCTGCCGGTTGGTACGGCCTACGCTGTCTGGACCGGAATAGGCACGGTTGGAACAGTCATTCTCGGCATTTTTCTTTTTTCAGAACCGGCCACGGCTGTCAGGCTTGGGTGTATCGCGCTGATCGTTGGAGGAATTGTCGGCCTCAAGCTCGCGGCCTGATTAAATTCCCGGCAAAAGCGCGGTGACAAAACTCCAGCCGGGTTCTTCATGAAGCCGAAACTCGCGTGCGACACGCTCGGCGATACGCTCCGCCAATGCGTTGTCGACTGCGTCTGACGTAAAGCCGAATGCCATCACTTCAAACGTTCCTGCAGCAATGACCTCGCCGTCGTTGACGGACGCTGCTTCAACGGTCACGGCCGCCGTTTTGCGATTGCCGAACGCAACCGGTGCGCTTTTAACCTCATGGATCCGCACGGTCAGCACCGTCCGTGGAAGAACGATGGAACGGACAGTTACATCGATTGCCTCGTTCACGAGGCGGTCGGTCTCGGCAACAAGAGCGTGTGAGACCTCACCTCTCGCAGCCACAAACGCACCGCGCACGTCGTAGTAAAGGCTTTCTTCCATCGCCGGTTCCCGGTCGACCCGAAACGACATCAAAAGAAGTCCCGCCGCAATGATGACGGTGGTTTTGCGAATACGGAGTGACAGGGTCGAAGACATGATGTTCCGGAGAATGATTTTCTCCGATCATCGTCGCACCAGGTTAGCGAAGGATTAAACCACGTCGCGAAGGCCGAGGAACGCGGCCGTAGCCGCCTGATACTCCGTATACCGCTTGGCGCGCCGCTCCACGGATTGTGCATCGACACCCCAATGTTCGTCCGTCCAGTCTTCATCGAGAAGAGACAGTGCCCATGCCTCATCTGCAGACACACGCCCTTCGGCAAATGCGAGCGCCAGGACCGCGGAGCCGGTCAGCGTTGTCACCGTATGGAGACAGCCGAGTTCGATAGGTGTCTTGTATTTTCCAAGCGTCACGGCAAAGGCCGCAATCGCCTCGCCCGGCTGTTCCTGCGGCATGATCCCTTCGACCAGAACAAACCTTGCACCAAGCTCGTTTGATGCCCAGTCAATCAAGGGGTCCCATTGTTGCGCTTGGCGCAATACCAGTTCCTCCGGCGTCTCGGCCCGGTAACAAAGCAGATCACTTGCTGAATATCGCACGATATCGTCAAAGACAGCCTGCGGATCAGTGGCGATCCCGTCGATGGCGGTATTGACAAGTCGCGTGATCGGCATGGTGGCCGGATCGATCACTTCGCCTTGTGCATCCCATTCTTGCGCTATCAAGATGCCAAGGGCTCCATTCGGCGCAACGAGATCATTGCGTGCAGGTGTCTTGACCGGCCGACCGTCCAGCTGGATGGCATGGCCGTCGTCACCTTGCCCCACGGTAACGTGCTTGTAGAAGCGTTTCGGCAACGGCCTTTTCATCTGGATCTGCGCTCGACGCGTGGGATCCGGATGGCTCAAGCTTTGAAGGTCTTCGAGCATCTCACGCATGACAACCTCCATCGATATGGGCCAGCAACTCGCTTGGATGCGTTATGACGGCATCAGCGCCGGCTTTTCGAAGCGCATCAACCGAGGCGTAGCCCCAGGATACCCCGATCGCCGTGGCGCCGGCCGCCTTGGCCATCTGCATGTCATAGACGGCATCGCCGATGACAATTGTGTCAGCGGCTAACATGCCGGTCTCATCACAACATTCCGTCACCATTGCCGGATGCGGTTTGGAGGGGCAGTCATCAGCGGTTCGGGAGACGATAAAATAGGGCGAAAACCCATGCATATCAAGGATCAGGTCCAGGCCACGCCGGGATTTTCCGGTTACAGCACCGATCAGCAGGTCCTCTCGGGGACCGATTTCATCGATCAGTTCGCGAACACCGTCAAAGAGCGGCTCGTGAAAATCAAGATCCTTGCGCACGACAGAAAAGAGCGACTTGTAATAAGCCATCATTGCGACGTCTTCTTCGCCAGCGTGCTGCCTGCCCTGCATCCGGGCAATGGCGATATCGAGGGTCAGGCCGATAATGGCCTTCGTGTCCTCCAATCCAGGCCTTGTCTTGTCGAAATGCGCAAATGTCCGACACATCGTTTCGTGAATGAGGCCGACGCTGTCCACCATCGTTCCATCACAGTCGAAAAGCACCAGTTTCATCTATTGGAGGTCCTCGTCATTTTCCCTCTGGTCAAAGCCCAGAAGGTTCCAGCTCTGTACCATGTGCGGTGGCAAAGGCGCTGTTACACGCAATCGACCGCCAGACGGATGGGGAATATCGATATGGCGAGCATGCAGATGCAGTCGTTTCTGCATGCCGCCCGGGAAATTCCAGTTGGGTTCATCGATGAAGTATTTCGGATCACCAATGATCGGATGGCCGATGTGCAAGGCATGCACACGCAACTGATGGGTACGACCGGTATAGGGTTCCATCTCCAGCCAGGCGAGGTCCTGCGCTGCCGTTTCCAATACGCGATAGTAGGAGACGGCATGATCGGCTCCCTCCTCACCGTGCCTGGCAACGCGCATACGATCACCATCCGGCGTCTGTTCCTTGACGAGCCAGGTGGAAATCTTGTCATGGTGCTTGCGAGGCACACCCTTTACCAATGACCAATAGGTCTTTTTCGTATCGCGTTCGCGAAAGGCGGCCGTCAGCCTTTGTGCGGCACCGCGTGTGCGGGCAATGACCAGAACACCGGAAGTGTCACGGTCGAGCCGATGGACGAGACGAGGCTTTTCGCCCTTCGGACTGGTCCACGCCTCCAGCATCTGGTCGATATGACGGGTAACACCGGAACCGCCCTGCACGGCAAGCCCTGCCGGCTTGTTCAAAACGATCACCTTGTCATCCTCGTGCAGGACCATGCGCTGCAGGAGTTCGAAGTCGCTCGAGTGCTTGAGGTCCCTGGACGCAATCGGACCGGTCTTCCTGGCATCGACATCAAGCGGCGGCACCCGGATCATCTGGCCAGACTGTACGCGTGTGTCCGATTTGACCCGGCCACCATCGATACGGACCTGTCCCGAGCGCAAAAGCTTCTGTAGTGGACCAAAGCCAAGTCCCGGATAATGGACCTTGAACCAGCGATCTACGCGCATGCCGGCTTCATCTGCGTCGACGCGTATATGCTCGATGCCTGCCATGGTGTTCTTTCTTGTTCTTCCGTTTCGACGGTCTTTAGAACATCGTCCGCCCCAGCGCCAGCCCGGCAAAGACGGCACCAAGCGAGACGACGACACTTGCCACGACATACCCGGCCGCCTGCATCATCGCTCCTTTCTCGAAAAGCGCCACGGCATCGAGTGAAAATGACGAAAAGGTCGTGAAGCCGCCAAGAAAGCCGGTGACCAGCAGCAACCGCATCTCGTTTGAGGCATTGAAGCGCCTTGCTATCGCCTCGACGAAAAGGCCGATCGCCAACGAACCAAGGACATTGACGATCAGCGTGCCCCACGGAAATGCTGGCCCCAAAAGCCTGAAGCTCCATTGACCGACGAGATAACGGAACACGGAACCAACGGCACCACCGGCCGCGACGAGGATGAGTTGGAGCATGCGTTGGCAATCCGAAGGTGCGAAAATGAAACTGGTTAAAAGGCGATGCTTTTCCTTAACAGGTAACCAAGCTCCACCGCACTAAGTAATTGAGGAGGAGTATTCGGAAGTTTGCCCATGACACTGGTCTATTCAGTTTCGGCCAATACGGCAGCCTATGCAGGCGATGCAATCCGCCAACCACGGCGCATCTCATCAAAGGCACAGGCGGAGGACGTCCGGCTCGACGCCGACAGAGACGCCTTGCGCGCCGAAACCGGCGACCCCGCTGTCGATCAGTTGATTCCGGCAAGGGCCGTCAGTCTCGACCTGCTTGCACCGCACAAGCACCCCCAGCACCATACAACGCTTGCACAAGCGCAGGCAGCGTATCGCGACATGGACGACCTGAAGAACCCGCGCGAAAGCTGACCTCGTCCTGCCCGGCGTAATCGCGATCTGCGAACATGGTTCGTTAACCACTGTCAAAGCAGTATCTAATGTACCTTGATACTGGGAGGGGTACATGCGTGGATTCGGGTCAGATCAGGCCAATATTGTTGCATCCATATCGAAGTCACAGGCAATCATTGAATTCGACCTCACGGGTAAAATTCTGACAGCCAACGAAAACTTCTGCACGACGCTCGGCTATCGCCTCGCAGAAATGGTCGGCAAACACCACAGCATGTTCTGCGACGAGGAGATGGTTTCATCACCAGCCTACGACGCGTTCTGGCGCAACCTTCAAAACGGTACGTTCGACGCCGGAACCTACAAGCGCATTTCCAAGAGCGGGCGCGAAATCTGGATCCAGGCCAGCTATAATCCGGTCTTCCGGCGCGGCAGGCCATACAAGGTGGTGAAGATCGCCACAGATATCACCGCTGCAAGGGAGCAGGCTGCCGAAGATGCCGGAAAGCTCGCAGCCCTGTCACGCTCGCAGGCAATCATCGAGTTCACGCCGTCGGGCGAAATCATCACTGCAAACGAGAATTTCTGCACTGCAATGGGCTATGCGCTCGAAGAAATTGTCGGAAAGCACCATCGTATCTTCTGTCGCAGGGACTATGCACAAAGCGCAGACTATGAAGCCTTCTGGCAACGCCTGGCCGACGGCCACTTCGAGGCGAACGAATTCGTGCGCATCGCCAGGGACGGCAGCGAAGTCTGGATCCAGGCGGCATATAATCCGATCCGTGATGCGTCGGGGCGGGTTACCAAAGTCATGAAGTTCGCAACCGATGTCACCGAACGGATGTCTGCCATCGGCGAGATCAACAAAGCGCTGGCGGGCCTTGCGGAGGGTGACCTTGCGGTGACACTCCCACGCCCCTTTGTTCCGTCGATGGAGGGGCTTCGGGACAATTTCAACGGTTCGATCTCCAAACTGAATGACACGATGCGCAAGCTTGGATCATTTTCGGTCGCGATCGCTGAGGGATCCAGTGAGATCAGCAGTGCAGCCGACAGCTTTTCGCGTCGCACCGAACAGCAGGCAGCTTCTCTGGAACAGACCGCTGCCGCACTCGACGAAATCACGATGACCGTGACAGACACAAGCCGTCGTGCCGAAGATGCCGGCAAGCTCGTATCGGCAACGGCCAACGATGCCGAAGCATCCGGTCACGTCATGGAAAAAGCGATAACCGCGATGGGCGAGATCGAAACATCCTCGCGCGAGATATCGAGTATCCTCGGGGTCATCGACGATATCGCGTTCCAGACGAACCTTCTTGCCCTCAACGCAGGGGTCGAGGCCGCACGCGCGGGCGAAGCCGGGAAAGGTTTTGCAGTTGTCGCCCAGGAAGTCAGGGAGCTTGCACAACGCGCAGCCACAGCTGCCAGGGAAATCAAGACATTGATATCAACCTCGGACAAGCTGGTCTCCAACGGCGTCGACATCGTCAGCCGCACCGGCACTGCGCTCAAGCAAATTGTCGAACAGGTGGCCGAGATGGACCGAAACATTTCCGCCATTGCGGAAGCGGCCCGCGAACAATCCGTCGCGCTGAAGGAGGTTGCCGCAAGCGTCAACTCAATGGATCAGGCAACGCAACAAAATGCTGCCATGGCAGAAGAGACGACGGCTGCAAGCGCTGCCCAGGCAAAACAGGCCGCGCTTTTGAGAGAGCAGTTGGCACAATTTCGATGCGACACGGCAACGACCAGCAGCACGCGCGACAAAATGCGTGCGGCCTGATGATGGATCGGCGCGCAAAGGCGCGCCGATCCTCACCTGATGACTGCTAGTGATGGTCGTGTCCTGCCGGTGATGCAGACCGTACCGGCAGCATGATCTCCACGTCGCCGGCTGTCTCGAAGGTCAATGTAACCGGTACGCTGTCACCCTCCTTGAACGGGGTCTTGACGTCCATGAACATCAGGTGCAGTCCGCCTGGCTTCAGTTCAACTGCACCGCCTGCGGGAACGACGATCCCGGTATCGAGCTTGCGCATCTTCATCACGTCACCCTGCATTGCCATTTCGTGCAGTTCGACCCTGTCGGCGACCGGTGACGTTGCCTTGACAAGCCTGTCATCTTGCGAACCGCCATTGTGCACAGTGACGAAGCCACCACCCACCGGCTGGCCAGGCAACATGGCCTTGGTGAAAGCATCTTCCAGTTGCAGATCGCCAGCCATAACCGACGCTGCGGCTTGAGGCTCAGATCCGTGAGACCCATGTGACCCGTGCTTTGCGGTTGCCTTTGCGGCGACCGTCAGGACAGGCGCCGGACTTTCCAGGCTGTGCGGGTCGACGCCTTCATCTGCAATATCGGTCCAGGCGACCGTGGCGTCACTGCCGCAAAACTGGGTTGTCGGAAATGCGAGCTTTTCATCGGCAGCGACACCGGAGACCTTTCCCCGGACAACGAAAGTGTCGTAGAACTCATCCGGCAGTTCACCACCCTTCCAGCGAATTTCCACCGGACCGGCATTCACGGCCGTTCCGTGATCATCGTACGATTTTTCGTATTCGCCGCGGATGATTTCGAGTTCCCAACCTGCCTTTGGTTGCGGCTTTGCGAAGACAAAGCCTTCGGGTAGCTTCAGGTGCACTTCATTGGTGGCCTTTCCGTCGCAACCATGGGGTATCTGCAGTTCGATGACCGCGTAGCTTTCAGCCGTGACAGTCGGGCTGGTAAAGGTTGCATGTGCGTGGGCACTGCCCGCTGCCAGTACGGCAAATAGCGCGGCTAGCTGAAACACTTTTGTGTTCGACATGGTGGTAATCCTTTTTTCCGGATGCGGGCCCGCGGGCCATGATGTCCGGATCCTGGTTGATCTGATGGTTTTAAAGATCAGACCAGACGCGGTGGCCCACGTGACATCGGCCGCGCAAAGGCGGTAAACCCGACCTGCAAGGAAGTGACAGGCAGCGGATTGACCAGATAGGCGTTTTCCAACGGGACGCCGATACCGGCAGGTGGCGATGGCAGGAGCGTTGAGGCCGCCAACAGGCAAACCTCACAGACCGGGGAGACCGCGTCGTTTGAATGCCCGTTAGAATCAGCACAGATATCCGCGAAACTGCCATCCGGAAGGCGATAGGTTTCGCTGAAGGCATCGACGGGAAAGGAAGCAAAAACAGGCTTGTGCACCATGCCCAACGACAGGAACACCAGCGCGCAAAAGATGCGCAACGCGTTCGTCGATGTTGTGGTCCGAAGGGCCATGTCATGTATTCCAAGGGTTCAATGCCCATTAACGTACCCCGACATAAAGAGCAAATGACGAGACGCGTTTCTTTGCGACGCGTCAAATCATGCAGTGATGCGGCAAGAATCTTGCTCATCACGACATTTGCCCCTTGCCAATGATGGCCACTGACGGATAATGGGCGCTACGATCGTTGGGAGAAACCGCTTTGATGCGGTGCCGAAGGAGCAACCGCCCCGGAAACTCTCAGGCAAAAGGACCAGCGACGGCTTAAACGGACTCTGGAGAGTGGCCCGTCATCATACGGGCACGCCGAAGGGATAACAATCTCAGGCGACGAGGACAGAGGGGGCTCAACCGGGCGCAATGCGCCCCCAGTCGAGCAGTTGCGCAATGCGCGAACCCCGGAGGCATCCTTGGACGATACCCCTGCCCTCAAACAGACACCTCTTCACGCGCTGCATGTAGCGCTTGACGCAAAACTCGTTCCCTTTGCCGGTTACGAGATGCCGGTTCAGTATAGCGCCGGTGTCATGAAGGAACATCTCCATACACGCAAAGCGGCCGGTCTCTTCGATGTATCCCATATGGGACAGGTCATCTTGCGCTCCCGGTCCGGTTCATCCGACGACGTCGCACGTCAACTTGAAGCACTCGTGCCCGTGGATATTGTCGGCCTGAAACCGGGTCGTCAGCGCTATGGCTTCTTCACCGATGAAAATGGCGGAATCGTCGATGATCTCATGATCACAAACCGTGGTGATCATCTCCTTGTCGTCGTCAATGCGGCCTGCAAGGAAGCCGATATCGCATACATGAAGGCAAACCTTCCCGGCTGCGATGTCATCCCGCTTGTCGATCAGGCGCTGGTTGCACTTCAGGGCCCAAAAGCCGAAGAGGTCCTTTCAACCCTGTGGCCGGACGTATCAGGCATGCGGTTCATGGACGTTCACGATGCAACGATCCTTGGAGCCGATTGCATCGTGTCGCGCTCCGGCTATTCCGGCGAGGACGGCTTCGAGATTTCCATGCCCGCCGACCAAGCCGAAGCGATCGCACGTGCTCTGCTTAAACATCCCGATTGCGAACCTGTCGGGCTCGGAGCGCGCGATTCGCTCCGCCTTGAGGCCGGACTATGCCTTTACGGCAACGATATCGACACCACGACAAGCCCTGTCGAAGCTTCGCTTGAATGGGCAATCCAGAAGGTCCGGCGCACGGATGGCGCAAGAGCTGGCGGTTTTCCGGGAGCCGAGCGCATCCTCGAGGAACTGGAAAACGGCACGACCCGGCATCGCGTCGGGCTCAAGCCCGTCGGCAAGGCCCCGGTACGCGCGCATGCACAGCTGTTTGCCGATGCCGCGGGCCAGCGCCATGTCGGCATGGTGACGTCGGGAACATTCGGCCCCTCGGTCGAGGGCCCGCTCGCCATGGGTTATGTCCCGAGCTACTACCGCGAGCCCGGCACCCACGTCTATGCGGACGTTCGAGGCAAGTACCTGCCGATGGTCGTTACCACCCTTCCCTTCATCAAACCCACCTACAAACGCTAAGACTTCCGGAGAAAACCCAATGCTGAAGTTTACACCCGAACACGAATGGCTGAAGCTCGACGGCGATGTCGCCACCGTCGGCATCACCATCCATGCAGCCGAGCAGCTCGGCGATCTTGTCTTCGTGGAACTGCCGGAAGTTGGCGCCAATCTGACGAAGGACGGTGACGGCGCAACTGTTGAATCCGTCAAGGCTGCATCCGACGTCTATTGTCCGCTCGACGGCGAAGTAACGGAAATCAATCAGGCGATCGTCGACGATCCATCCATCGTCAATTCAGATCCCCAGGGCGCCGGTTGGTTCTTCAAGCTGAAGCTTAAGAACCTTGCAGATGCTGATGATCTTCTTGACGAAGCAGCCTACAAGGATCTGGTTTCATGACCGATTCGACTGATTTTCACTTCACGGACTACCAGCCCTACGACTTTGCCAATCGACGCCATATCGGGCCTTCTCCAGCTGAAATGGCGGAGATGCTCAAGACCATCGGCTATCCATCGCTCGACCGGCTGATCGAAGCAACGGTGCCACCGTCGATCCGGCAGGCAGAACCGCTGGCCTGGGGAGCCGCATTGAGCGAGCGCGAAGCGCTCGACAAGCTGCGCGAAACCGCCAACAAGAACCAGGTTCTCGTCTCCCTGATCGGACAGGGCTACTACGGTACGATCACGCCACCCGTCATCCAGCGCAATATTCTGGAAAACCCCGCATGGTACACCGCATATACGCCTTACCAGCCGGAGATCAGCCAGGGACGCCTTGAAGCCCTCTTGAACTTCCAGACGATGATCTGCGATCTGACGGGCCTTGATGTCGCCAACGCTTCTCTGCTTGACGAGGCCACGGCCGCTGCCGAAGCAATGGCATTGTGCCAGCGAC
>JAEWDP010000050.1 GCA_023390055.1 Pseudomonadota bacterium
GCTTTCTTCCGGGCATTCAACAACTACCGGTACGCCCGCAAGCAGTTTTGCCATTTCCGGATAGGACACGAAATAGGGTGCCGGAAGAATGACCTCGTCACCTGGTTCCAGTGTCGCCATCAGTGCATTGAAGATGATCTGTTTGGCGCCATTGGCAACGATAATATCATTAGCCTCATAGTCGAGGCCATTCTCGCGCCGGAACTTGGCGGCGATCGCCTCGCGCACCTCAGGGGTCCCGGCTGCGGCCGTGTAAAGAGTATCACCAGCGCGCGCAGCGGCAAACGCAGCCTCAATGATATGCGGAGGTGTCGGGAAATCAGGTTCGCCGAGGCCGAGATCGATGACATCGACCCCAGTTGCACGCAACGCCCTAGCCGCCATCGAAGCAGCCATCGAAGCCGACGGCTTTACAGCCGAAAGTCGGGAAGACACATAGCTCATTACGATTTCTCCGAAATATAACCGCGCAAACGGTCGAGTTGCCGCGCTTCGGCGGAGCGTTTCTCGGACGGACCAACATTCCCTGTCAGATCAGACCGCCATTGACGTGGATGACCTGGCCTGTGACATAGGATGCCGCCGGCGAAATAAGATACTCGATCATGGAGGCCACCTCATCCGGTCGGCCCATCCGCCCTAGTGGAATCAGGTTCTTGAACTTGTCGATCCGCTCTTGATCAACACCGTCCTTGGTGCCAGCTTCCTTCTCGATATGGCCGGGCACCACGCAATTAACCGTCGTGCCATCCTCCGCAAAGGCAATCGCGAGGCTACGTACCGCGGTTTCAACCGCACCCTTCGAAGCCGCCGACATCGGAAACAGCGGCATATCGTTGCGGAAAACATGGGCAGTATAACTCCCCAATGCAACCAGACGCCCGTCGCCTGTCTGCTTCAGAAGAGGGCGTGCGGCGCGCGCCAGCGCAAACAGGCTGAAGAGGTTCCCGCGGAAGGCGTACTCGATATCCTCCTGTGTACCATCTTCAAAGCCCTTCAAGAGAGGAAATCCCGCATTGGCAACTAGAATATCGAGTCTTCCATAAGTGTCCCTGGCGAGTTCTACCAACGCAGGTGCGGTTTCCTTATCGGCAAGATCTCCAAGCAATGTTACCGCTTGCGCGCCCTTGGCCCTCAATTCCTCTGCCACACGCTCCAGCGCGTCGCCTGAGTGGCGTGCGTGCAGTACGAAGCCGATACCGGGGGCGGCCCGCCGTCGAGCCAGCGCAGCTCCAATTCCCGAAGAACTGCCGGTAATCAAGATCGATTGTTGAACCATGAGGTTTCCTTTCTGTTCGACTTCAGTTCCGGATCCGTCGCCTGTCTTGCAACACGAGCAATTCCGGGATTTCATCGGAAGATGAGTGAGAACAACTCTCCTGTCCCGCCAACAGAAAACAAGGTGGTCGCACCGAATCCGGAGAGCCATGCTACAGGCTCAACATAACTCTTATGATTGAACGTTCCATCGGTATGAAAATGGGTGACGGGAAATGACAACAGTCCGGCGCCGAACGCACTTTTTAGTTCTTCGGGTGACATGGACGGAGCATTCCTTCAAGACAACATGTTGCATGGGATAGCCAACATATTCCTTCTCGTCAATCACTTGTCATGATAAGTTTGCCAAGTGGCTGCGGTAGCGCCGCTGGCTTCCCGAAAGGTGCTCGCGCATCGCCTCGCGCGCACCCTCACCATCCCCCCTTATAACTGCGCTGGTAATTCGGCTATGTTCGTCGTGAATCCGTTTCAGATAGGCCTGGGAAGCAATTGCGTCATCGTCAGCTATGGCGGCGCGCGGAATCATTTCCCGACCGAGAAACTGGACCAGCTCAACGAAACGCCGGTTATTGCTAGCTTCGGCAATCGCGATGTGGAATGCAAAATCTGCATCTACGGTCGACTTAAGCTCTGTAATGCATTTTTCGACCTCATGGTGACACCGCAAAATATCGTCCTGCTGTTGTGGCGAAGAACGTTTTGCCGCAAGATATGCTGCTTCGACCTCGATCGCCGCTCGCAGTTCTAGTCCTTCAACTACCGAAGAGATCCTTGCTGCCTCAATCCCTTTCAGCAACGGGCTAGCCGATGGCGATGGCGGCAGAACGAAGACACCTGCTCCCTGCCGCGGATCAACGAGGCCCTCTTCCCGTAAAGCGGATATTGCCTCGCGGATTACCGTTCGACTGACCCCATAGGTCTTGATGAGCTGCGCTTCGCTCGGCAACTTCTCGCCCACGGGCGGGTCGCCGGCCAGAATGGAAGCCCGCAGCGTATTGGTCAGGTTGCGTGTGAGAGTACCGCTACGGTGCCGTATCATGGAATTCATCAACTACATTTCCATCAAAGAGGGTCGACGGCTGTCATGCCGTGCATCCGGATCCGGACATATGGAATCATAACATTCAAAGTCCACGCTGCAATCATCTTCACCGTCATCGGGACCTGTGGCCGGAGAAGGTTCGCGGCAGATGTCAATTGATCCTAAAATACCCGTAAATTGTAGGCGCCAGCTTCCACCGCTCAATGGGTAGCGTGGCATTGAGGCGTCGCGCCATCGAAGCCAACGACACGCAGCGGAAGAACTGTTTGTAGCGCCGCAGGCGATCGATCAGCAGATCAAGCCGCTGGAAGACATCCTTCAGGTCACGCTGCTGGAGCATAGAGATCAATCAGTCGAACTCACGAATGCCGCAAAGCTGCTAGTGTGGCGAAGTAATCGCTCATGGGATCACTGACATGGATGTGCAGAAGGGCTCGGCAAGCCGTGTCGCCACCCAACTACCGCCTAGATACGTGCGAGAGAGGCCGTCAGTGGCTCTGCCAGCGTGGCCGAAACAACTCGCTATCACGAGACCGTCGCCTGCCCGGACACGGTGAAGCATCTCGGGCAGCGGCGACACGTCATGCTGCATGTCTGCGTCCATGATAGCGATGACCGGCGCCGACGAAGAGAGCATCCCTCGATTGAGACCCCGGCGAGGCTACGCCTCCTAATCCGGCGAATGCAGCGCACACGCCCGTTGCGCTGCGCAATGGGCGCTCCAACAACCAATTCTACATTGGCTGCCTAGACTTTATGACCGCGGTGGCCCGATCGGCGGTCCGCCATGCAGCAGGATAATGGTCGGTGTCGATGCCGCGAACCAAGAACGTCTGGTTGAATGTCGGTACGGTGAAGGGAAGCTCAGGCGGACGGTGCCCTGGCTAGAACGACAGCTGAGCTGTCCGGGCGCGCGCATATGCAGCAGGTGTATCGGAACCAGTATCCGCGGCTCCGCGCCTGCACCCTCCCATGGGGAACCCCGGCCAGGTTTTATGTCAGGCGCGGTTCACCGGAGAAGAGTGCATCTATCTGCAGCGCGTTTCTGGAGAATGATCGCCAGAGCAGCACCGCCAAAGTGAACATCACATTCCAAGCGATGACCACGTCCGACAGGAAGTGTCCTCCAAATACCACTCGGTTGAATGAAAAGGCTGCTGCGACGATGCCAACCACTCCGAGATAGGGGGTCGAGTATTTAGGCTTGATCAATACAACAAGTGAGAGCAGTGCGAAGGCGCTTGCCGCCTCTCCCGAGATGAAGGAGCAATTCCTTATGCATTGGTCGGTGAGCTCCCACGGAGGCGTAAAGAAGGCACGGCCGCCAAATTCTTCGAGCGCTCGTGGGCGCGCTCTACCAACCAACATTTTGATCAGATGAACTCCCAGCCCCGGACCCGCCGCAAAGAACGTGAGCACGAACAGCAACTTGTGCGGTGCGGGCGGATATTTGAGGCTCCTGAGGAATGGATTTGGTATCAAAAGCGCCATCGAAATTCCTATCACTAGCCAAGGCAGAAACCTGTTGGCGTCACGAAATGCAATGAGGAAGCTGTTTTTCTTGAGCTCGAAGCCAGCAGCGGGATTCCAGAAAAAGCGACTTACAATCAGGTCAAGTTCTGGCATCGCTGCAAAAATCAGGGAGACAAAGCCCAAGAGTATAAGCGCCGTTGGAAGCAGTTGGGACGCCATACACTCCACAGTTTTGGAAGTTGATTTTTCAACATAATTGAGGTCAGTTACGTTCATCGGTGGTTCCTCTTTGAGGGCCACCTTCTCTCGCCGGATTGTCAAGATTTGACTGAGAACCGGGGAAGGGCATGTCAAAGTCAGTGAGTTTGACTATGATTTCATCTCTCGTGCTGGTGGTCGAGGACGACGAAGAAATAGCGTCCCTCTTGGACAAATACCTTGCAAGGGCTGGCTACAGGACGACCAAAGCATCAACAGGCCTCACTGCTCTCGCCCATGTGCAGAGATTGCAGCCGGACCTGATACTGCTCGATATCGGCCTGCCGGATATGGATGGCTTCGATCTTCTAACGAAGGTGCGAACACATTCCACTGTGCCGGTGATATTCTTGTCCGCGATGGATGACAGTACAGACAAATTACTCGGTCTGAAACTTGGCGCTGATGATTACGTTACGAAGCCGTTCATCCCACAGGAAGTGGTGGCGCGTGTCGGGGCCGTACTCAAGAGAACCAGAGGCGCTGCCGGTAGTGAAGTTATCCGGCACGACAGGATCGAAGTCCAACTGGATTCGCACGTCGCGATTGCATCAATGGAGAATAGCCGGTTCGAACTGCCGCTGACTGCCACAGAATTCCGCCTTTTGGTCTGTTTTGTTCAATCTCCTTTCAAGACATTCGAAAGAGGATCGTTATTGGACGCATGTATGCCCGAAAGTGACGCATTGGATCGAACCGTTGATACGCATATCGCCAATCTGAGGAGAAAGCTCGCCAATTATGGCTAAGAAGGCTACATAATAGCCGTGAGAGGCATAGGGTATCGTTTCGCGAGGTCGACAGGTGTCTAGACCTTCCCTCTCAACAATGACGGCCGCTCTGGTATCCGTTATTCAACTTATAACAATCGCGCTACTCTATATCTTGGTCGACTGGTATATTGATCATGCCGAAGTATCTGCTTTAGATGCGCTACCCCCTGATGCGAGAACGGCCTGGGTGAGCATTAGTAAAGGCGAGATCCCCGATCCAGAGGCACTCGCAGCACTCGCTCCGCTATATCCTCAAGTGGAGGAAGCCACAGAAGCATCACCTGTCGAGGGGGTGTTAGGTTTCGGTTTTCTGCTGATCGTCCTGACCAGCGGACTCGGGGTTATCCTTGCCTATCGGATCGCGGCACCACTGACCCGCCTGACCGCGGCCGCGGAAAAGATCCGACAAGGCGATTTCCAGGTCACTGTCGAACCTGGTGCAACCAAAGAAGTTGAGACGCTTGCCATAACGATCAATCGCATGGCCAGTGAGTTACTCGTTCTCGAGACCCGCTTAAAATTCAACACGCGGGCAGTTGCCCATGAATTGCGTACGCCACTCACCGTGCTGCAAGGCAACCTCCAAGGCATGACCGACGGCGTAATTCCAGCCAGCGAGGAACAGCTGCGAGCTCTGTTGGTACAAACTCAGGGAATGTCACGACTCGTGGACCAGCTCAATACTCTCTCGTTGGCAGGCACCATCAACTTTGTCACGGCCACGACGACCACCGATCTGGCTCTGCATGTTTCTGACACGGTGGCTCTCTTTCAGGCATCCGCAGGCGACGCCATCGATTTTCGAACCCATCTCAGATCTGCGCCCGCGAAACTCGATCTGGACCGTTTCCGCCAAGCTCTTCTCGCTTTACTCGAAAATGCGCGGAAATATGCGGGTGATTGCGGTCCAATTGATGTTCGCACTGATCTAGATGAAGCCGGGCGGTCATTCATTTCCGTTCGAGACAAAGGCCCAGGGCTACCGAGCTATATGCAGCATTCTTCTTTCGATATGTTCTGGCGAAGCGAGAGGCTTAACGGTATGGATCAAAGCGGTTCGGGGCTCGGTCTTACGATCGTGAAGGCCATAGCAGAAGGACACAACGCACGGTTGGAAGTAGGAAACAACCCTGGCGGTGGTGCCTACGCGACAATCGTGTTCTAGATCTTACCACGCTATTAGGAATGCACGAATACGACATGACAGCGCGCAAAGGAGCTATTGCGCAAAACATCTTCCTGATCTGCCTGGGAACAAAAGGTAATCGTCGTGCACTCGCTAGACGGCAAATCCATCGACCTGAGCATGGCCGATTTTTTTGTCGTGCTTTGATTTCCATGTGTGTTTGGGGAATTGTGCCGGATTGTGCGACCGGGACAAGAACGCATACGCCGTGGGGTTCTGGCGTTCGGGATTATT
>JAEWDP010000037.1 GCA_023390055.1 Pseudomonadota bacterium
CATTGCACGGCGTCTGGACGGATTGGCACCGGGTCTCACACCGCGCAGCCTCTTTGAAAAGTTCTCTGCCGTCCAGATGATTGATGTTCACATCCCGACCAACGACGGCCGTGAACTGCAACTGACACGATACACTCAGCTGGAAGCTGAACTGGAACTGCTTCTCAAACGGCTCAAGCTCGAATTGCCACCGCAGCCGCCGCCCAAAATTACCGACGCTCAAGCCCACGGGACCACTGGACTGTAGTGAAGACCTTTGCATCAGAAATGCCAGAAAACCGCCATTCTGCTCCTTCAAATTGCTCCAATCGGCTAAGATCGGCCAATGGCGACAATGTCAGGCTCCTGCTCGCGCATACAGTCAATCCAGGTGGAGAAGCATCGGGCAAAATCGTCGCTCGGCAGGGCGGTGACGACCTCGTTGAGGGTGTCGTGGGATGGGATGCCGCGATCGAACGGCAGGAGGCGGCGAAGGAAATCGATCCTGTTGCGGGCCCAGCGTTCGATCTCGACGAAATCGTCGCCTCCTGCCATGGTCGCGCATAGCACCACCAACAGAATCTCCCGCAGGGGATAAACGACTTTCCAGCTCTGGCGCGGATCATCAAGGGCTGAGAACGTATCAAGCAGTGCCTTACCGGACCTGGAAAACCACTTTCGATTCGAGGTCCTCTATGAATCACGTCGAATTGTTCGGGGGGAAATGCTCCAGTTCAAGCGATTGCCCTGCCCGTAGCATAACGAACGATTGCAAAATGCTCCTGGCAACAGTAAAAGTTGTAACTTCTTAAAATCGGGGGATGCCGTGGAACTTTTGACTAAACTTCTGGGCTCTATCAATGGGAAAAGCGAGCGACAGGAACCACGCACGAAATCCAAAATTGAGTGGATCGATAAAGCGACATTCATGGTCGGTGGTCACAAAATAACAATGGATTACGAGCACGGCGGCAGCAAAAGAAAGTCCGGACAATCCGACTTCACCATGATGAAGTCGAGATCGTTTCTTGATCAGTACCTTGCACACGAGGGCGAAGACTTTAAACACATCCTTGAGCTTGGAGTGTACCAGGGAGGATCATTCGTCTTTTTGAATGAGGTTTTCCAACCCGCAAGAATTGCTGCCATAGAACTGTCTCAGGTTCCGATACCCGCCCTAGACAGATACATCAATGAACAAGATGGGAGAGCGAAGCTCTATTACGGCACATCGCAAGACGATGAGGACCGTCTAAACGATATCGTCAAGCACTATTTCGACGAAGAGCTTGATCTTGTCGTTGATGACGCATCCCACTTCTACGCGCAGACGAAGGCCAGCTTCCGGGCAACGTTTCCAAAACTTCGACCAAACGGGTTATACATTATAGAAGATTGGAGCTGGAGCTTCTTTGATGGCTACCAAGAGCCAGAGCACCCATGGGCGGCGCACGCCTCACTCGCGAATCTGGCGATTGACCTGATGGAAGAACTGGCCTTAGGCAACGGCCTTGCCGAGTTCACGGTTTCTGAGCATATGATCAAAATCCGCAGAACCCAACAAGTCGGGCAGCCGGTTTTCAGCAAGCAGAACAGAAGAGGCCGTGAATACAATCTAATTTGATTTCTGGGACAGCGGGAGTGGTCAGCGTGTCACTCCTTCCTTGATGGAAGAGCCGGGCTGCGGTGCTACAATCTTCTTCGTGACGCTCACAATCCTACTGCATAATGAACTTTTACCATCTACCCTTTGCCAACTGTAGTGCTAAAACAGCCTGCGGAATGTCTCATTCTTCCTGCTGTCGGACAGCAAGTCCCGGATTACTCGGGAATGTGGTCTCTCGCACCACGTATTGAGGCGACCGATTGAGACGCATATATATCCGCCCGACATACTCACCGATTATTCCTAAAAAGACCATTTGGACTCCGCCAATTAGTAACATAAGAGCAAAAATAGATGTCCATCCAGGCTCTATATCAGGGTGAAAGACACGCCGCACTATCACAATGATTAAAACCAGAATACTCATTAACGCGAGGACGAAACCACTAAAGGTCGCCACGCGCAAGGGGTAGACGGACGAGCCGGTTGCCATCTTTAACCAGAGCGACAGAAGACGCCGCAGGTTGTAACCGCTTTCGCCAACCAGTCGATCCTGATGCTCAATGTCAATTGCCTTGAACGAGTTGGTTGCCGACAACAATAGTCCATCGATATAGGGATACGGACCGTCGTATGCGCAAATTTCTTTGACAACATCTTGGTGCATCGCCTTAAACGATGAGAGGTAAAGTCCTTTCGGCTTCTTCAGGAGCCACCGAGCGACAAGGTCATTGAAGCTGCTGCCCCACTGCTTCCACGCGGCATGCTTGCGATTATTGTAACGCGTGTAGCAGACATCTACGCCCTCCTCGATAGTGTCTGCTAGAGGCGCAATGGATGATGGTGGATGCTGCAAATCTTCATCCATGATAACAATTACTCTACCGCGGGCATAAGAGAGACCCGCCATCGTAGCATTATGCTGACCGAAATTTCGCCGAAGGTTAATTCCGAAAACGAACGGGTAATGTGAAGAAAGGTCGCGTATGACGGGCCATGCGTCCTTTCTTGGGCTACGATCATTGACAAATATCATCTCGAACCCATCAGCGTAAGTGGTGTTTTCCAACGATGCACTCACCTGACGCACTAGTTCTTCGATGGTGTCGGACCCGTTGTAGACAGGAACCACTATCGAAAGCTTTATTTCAAAGTCGGTCATTTTGCTGCGGGCCATGTAAATAGGTCTGGATTGTCGGGATAAATGTTCGTAAGCTTGTCGAGGAGCTCTAATTTTTCTTCTAACTTAACGGATCGATTCCGTTCGTAAATAAAAGCCGTTACACCGTTCTGGAGTTTGAACTCCGCAATTCGTTCATATGCTTGACCGAAGCCAGTGCCATCCAAAATCCATCGCCCTGGAAGGAGTATGTTCTCCTGTGAACCGGGACGCATATGAAACTGATCGGGGGTGGCGACCACCGCGTAATCCGCATCGAAAAGCTCCAGCGGGAAACCTTGGACAGCGGCGATGTGAGGCGCCCAGATAATTGATCTTTTTAAGTTGGGGTTTAGAGGGACCAAGAGAGAATCAGAAAGGTTCACACTGGAAGCGTAAACAACCATTGTTTTATCGTCATGCGTCAGTTTATCCAGTTTTGACACAAGTTCTTTATACTCATCAAAATTATCGAGATGCAACGGCCGCATATCGGCAGAAGGAATCAGCCATCCGGCAACGTATCCTAGATTACCCGATACAGGATTAATACTGATAATAAGTATCACTGCATTAATGGCAGACGCATAGAACAGTTTAATACCCAATTTCTCGCATATCCAGATAGTACCAATTATGTACGAAGGTATCATCCACATGTAAACCGGAAGGATGTGATGCCGCCCCATATATTGAGTTTGTATAAACAATGTAAATGTACAGAATGCGGATACAACGCAGAATATTGCATTGATATTTTTTCTGTGTAAACTTATTATTATACCAATTATTGTGATAAATATTGCTATGTTATAGCTGTATTCTGTTAATAACATAATATGTGTATAAAGATCAACTTGGTATGCATTGTATAATTCTGAGTATGTTGTATTAATTATTCTTTTAGCAAGGTCAAATTGTATTAAACATAGAAGCGTCAGTGCAGTTAATCCTGCTATTGAAATACCACATACTGGAGGTACTATAGTTTCCTTGAAGCGTCCCGACTTTACTGAGCGTAATAAAATGAATAATGCTGATATACCAAAAAATGAAACTATACTGTATGCGTACCATCGACGAAACATAAAGGGCGCGTAAGTACAGACGCCTATTATGATCCCATACAGTAGAGGCCTATGGGATAGATACTTAGATTTAAACAGAAATATCGTAGCTGTTCCAAGAAATATCAATCCGACAATATCCGGTTGCCCACGAAGAGATGCCGCCCAAAAGGCAGGTGCGGTTGCGCAGATAATAAAGAGTGAGATGGTAGGTCGAACATTGGAGACGCGAACCGTCAAAAACATTACAACGACAGAGGCAGGCAATACATAGGTAATAGCGATCCCGATGATATATGCTGCTCTTCCATCCCCAAACAGTAGATAGAAAGGAAACAGGGCAAGGATTGGAGTTGGATTGTAATCAACCTTCCGTATTTCTCGAATGATGCTGATAATCGCATCGAGCGGACTTTTCGATAACCATAAGCTGTATCTTTTAAAGGTCTCCCAATATGCAGCATAATCCCATATGTATGCTGGATGCTCGATATGGACATAATTCATGCACAGTGCGACCACCGCCACCACAGTGAAGATAATTGTTGCTGCCCATCGCATATCAAAGCGGCTCAAGATAAATCCTCCCCACACCGGATTGCCGATACACAATAAGTGATGCTATTGGTACCCCACAAAAGGGGCAAGACAGTTGGACAAGCAGATTGAAAGTGAATTCGACGCTTACAGGTCCACATACAGGGACGCGGTCAACGACGCCATTTCATTTTCGGGCCTGAAAGTAGATTTTTTCACAAAGGCCAAAGCGGCGCACCTGTTAAACCTCCTGGCGTTGAAGGTCGGAACCCCGCATAACCTTTCTATCCTTGATGTGGGTTGCGGTGTGGGTGTCTATCACCCGCTGCTCCGGGGATGTGTTGGAAAGATTACTGGCGTTGATCTATCACGGGAGTGCCTCGAGGAGGCGGGGATAAGCAATCCTGATGTAGTCTACCGACATTATTCAGGGTCCGCTTTGCCCTTTAAGGACGATGTGTTTGATGCATCTTTTGCTATATGTGTAATGCATCATGTTCCACCTTCGCAGTGGGCGAATTTTGTATCCGAAATGGCGCGTGTGACGCGAGCTGGTGGCCTGGTCATACTTTTTGAACATAATCCCTTCAATCCGCTGACCAGACGGGCGGTGAATACGTGTCCGTTTGATGCGGATGCAGTTCTGCTTTCAAAAAAGATGGTGAGTGAATACCTTTTGATTACCGGCCTCAAAAATGTGGAAGGACGATATATCCTTACGATACCCGCCATAGATGGGTTTCCGCTTATGATCGATAGAATGTTTGGCCGTCTCCCTCTAGGTGCGCAGTATTTCGTCTATGGTACGCCCTAAGATAGTCCTTGAACCAGGCCATCTGAAACGAATGATTACGTTTGCCGCTATTGGCGTCGCAAACACGTCACTTTATTTTTTGCTGGCGAATGCGCTGGTCTATTTAGGTAGATTGGAGCAGGATGTGGCTTCATATCTGGCGTACGTGACACTGCTTCCGGTTTCGTTTTTTGGTCATCGTAAGGTGACCTTCGGATCGAAAGGTCGGGCAGTTGGCGAATGGACCCGCTTCTGCCTAATGCAGGCAGTATGTATTTTCATCATTGCCGGCGTGAATTTCTGGTTTGCGGGGCTTTCTAGAGCGCATAGCTGGGTAGCTTTTGCGATAATTAGCGTTCTCATTCCATCCACTAGTTTTGTAGCGATGCAAATGTGGGTCTTCGCCAAGCGCCATCAACGTTGAGACAACCGGATATCTTCATTGCACATCGAAGGGGGCCCAGCACGCCACCAATGTCAAACAAGGGGGCTCCCCCTGAACCACCGCCATGTCTTATGGATTCCTTGTTCCAGATCAACCTCCGGCTTCCAATCGAAAGTAGTTTTCGCCTTTGCGATATCGAGCACCGAGATTGGAACATCGAACTTGCGTCCGGGGAGAGTGAACACCGGGACGTCGCGCCGTGTGATCCTGAGAATGTACTCGGCGATCTCTCGAACTGAAGTTCCCATGCCGCTACCAGCATTGAAAATCCCGCTGTCGTTACTTTCAATTGCCAAACGACCAAGTCGCGCCAAGTCCTCGACATAAATATAATCTCGCACTGCCTTACCATCACCCCAGATCTCGATAGGCTGACCTGTCATAGCGCTGTGCAGATAGGTGCCAATAACTCCCTGTACTCCAAGGTTACTTTGACATGGACCATACGGATTAGACGCTCGCAGGATCACGCATTTCATCGCGTGATTACGCGCATAGAGTGATAGGTACGCCTCGATGGCAACTTTTACAATTCCATAGGAGCAAATTGGCGCGAGCGCATGATGCTCGTCGATTGGAGTATGCTGAGGAATACCGTAGACAGTTCCACCTGACGAGAAAAAGAGGAGTCGCTTGCATTCCATCTCGACCATTGCCTCAAGAAGATTGAGTGTGCCTATTAAATTGATGCGCACATCGGCCACCGCATCCTTGTCGCCTGTCGAGGGTACCGTAGCGCTCGCTAAATGGGCAACAGCATCGACTCCTATTAGTAGTTTAGCTAACGCTGCGCGATCTGACAGATCAACTTGAATATACCTAGTGGCACCGGGCAAAGAGCGCTGCGGCTCGGTACGTCTCCCAAGCACTGTCACCTGATGCCCTGCCGTAGTCAATTCGTTGACCAAATGCCAGCCTAGAAAGCCATTTCCACCCAAAGCAAGGATATTCATCACAAATTCACTCCTCGCGATCCGTATCAATCAGCTCGATGAGGGATCATTTGACGATAAAGCTCCAGATATCGTTGCGCCAGCATATCCATCCCAAAATCTTCGCCAATTTGTCGAGCGCCAGTAGCGAGAACGGCACGTCGATTGGGTTCTAGAATCGCCTCCATCAACTCGCTAACCGCCAAGACGAATGCATCATCGTCCTGCAGATGAGGAACAATTAATCCAGCGCTACTTTTAGCTTCTGGTTGAACCATTGATCTGATTTCGCCGATATCTGTTGCAATGCAGGGGACCCCAACCTGCATGGATTGAATCAGGCAAAGAGGAAAGGATTCACCTGGGAAACGAGTTGGCACCAATGCCACGTCACTGAGGTTGTATACCCCATGGATTTCTTTGACGAAGCCGAGAAAGTGAATTGAGGGGTCGCCTTTTGCAAGGTTGCGGGCAGCGTCCGTCTTCTCGCCTTCGCCAACGGCCAAAAGGGCTGTCGCAACATCAGGGCACCGCATACGTAACGCTTGGTAGGCGCGTATAGCTTCCTCCCAGCCTTTGCCTTCAATGCCCCGCGCCACCAATGTGAACACAACGGCATCGTCAGCTATTCCTAGGCTAGCACGACTGAATGGTGGAGGACGGGTGTCAATCGGCATAGCATTGCGAAACTTGATGAATTTTTCTGGTCCGGGCAATGGCGTGCCGAACGGGACGAGATTTTTCTCAGCAGTGTAAGCATATTGATTAACCCGTTCGGCCCAATTTGCTATCCGTTTATGCGATATTTTCATCGCTTCATAAGAACCGTGCAAAGTCGCCAGATAAGGGACTTCGACCTCTTCTTCGTCAAGCATCAGCATTTCGACAGACGCGAGATGTGAATGTATGATGGAGATTCCTGCGTCGCGCACAAAGCGTTTTCCGCCCTTTGCGCGTACAACATCCGCCCCATAAACCGGAATTGACGGATTGAGCATTGCCCTGACATCAGGATGATCGTCAAGATTGGACATTTGTAGAATAGATACAGCAACCCCAATTGAGTGCAACGCATTGGCCAAATGTATTGGAAATATCTCCCCACCGCCAAAGCTGAACCCTAGGATGCCAATCAGCACATGCGGAACATCACGCTCAACCGCCTTGAGAGCCCGCGCGTTTACCAGATCGTCGAAAACAGCACCCTTCACTCCTGCCCCGCGGAAAATCGCTCCGGCCTGGGTCACGAAACGATCGACCGTCGTGTCGGGAATATCCCAGCGTCGCTTGAGAGCGGTCATTAGGCGAAAATATTCACGGTAGTATTCCGGCGAGGATTGCGCGCTGCTACCTGAAGTATTTGCACCATGTGCACGAAAATAAGATACAGCTGACGGTTCAAATGCAATTTGGCCGCCCTGCGCCACCTCTGAATATAGAAACCAATCGCCCATAATTCGATAGCTGCGTGCTTCATCCCATACTGATTGCGGGATCGGAAAGTGTCTCCAAAGGCATCCGCCCACATTGGGGATGACGTTCTTGACCCCAAAGCCACCTGCGAACCAGGCTGCGGCCGGACGGACGCAGGTTTCGGACCAAATTCTTTCCTCAGCCGACTCGCGATAATGATCGAGCCCGGGTACACACTGTCCTTGCGCGTCTGCAAATTCGACCCGGCCGAAGCTTATTACTACACTGGGATCTCGGAAATTTCCGATCAGCCGCTCGACGAAATCATGCTCGGCGAAGTCGTCGCTCTCACAGAACCAGACCAGATCACGAGTCGCAAGGTCATGCCCCTTTTGCCATTGTGCGAATACACTGCCTGAATTGGTTTCATTCAGGACAGCACGTATGCGATCGGGATATTTCACAAGATATTCTTCAATGATCTCACGGCTGCCATCGGTTGACGCGTCATCGAGGATGATGACGTCGATCAGCGGATAACTCTGGTTCAGGATACTGTCGAGCCGCTGGCGCAGGAAAGATGCATGATTGTAACTCGGCACGATGGCCGTAACGCTCAGGCCGATAGCATTTAGCATTGCCTTGCGTTCTTCACCAAGTGCAGAATTACTACTTACACGGTGAACGAATTCATGACAGAAACCATCCAATCGACGCGCGAGCAACATCGGATCCCGCTTCTCTGCCGAGCGGCGAAACCGCTTGCGACGCTTGTCGCTAAACTGTCCACGAGCCGACAACCAGTAAAGCAAACGCGTCAGGAGAAGACGTTTGATCAACTTTGAGGCGCGAGCATTACTTATGGAATTGACGCGTTGTAGCTCACCTACCCGGTCGGAGACCCAGGTGAAATCTTTCACAAGTACCTCAGCTTTTTTGCGCGCTTCGTCAGCTTCAGCTTCCTTACTCGCTATAATAGCTTCGGTTTCCTTACGCCACTTCTCTTGCTCAAAATTAACACGCACCAGAACTGGCTCCGAAGCTTGTATGTCCTGGCTATAGATTCCAGCAAATGAACAGAGTTGTTTCACATCATCTGATGCGGTCGCGATCAGATAGGTTGGGCGCAATTGTCCCTGTGCGTATTCGCCTGTCTCAGATCGGATTTCAGAAAACTGGATGGAAGCATCCTCAGGGGCAATAACAGAACCGAAGTTGATCTTTTGACCATGCATCTGGACGTGAGCGAAATGCGCGCTCAACAAAGCAGTGAATTCGTCGCGGTAGAGTTCCTTCACGTGAAAAGGATTCACATGGTCAGACGCATCTGTATAAACTGATTTCTCGGGCGTGGAAACGATAAGCACTCCACCTGGACGTAAAACACGTTTGACTTCTGCCAGCATCTCCTGATGGCCGTCGATGTGTTCAATTGTTTCGAACGAAACGACAAAATCTACAGACTCATTCGGCAACGGTATTGCCGTGACGGAGCCAATTTCGAAACGCAAGCCATCTCGTGCGTATTTGGCGCTCGCATGTAAGATGGCAGCTTCAGATATATCAACACCGATAACATCGCTCGCGGTCTCAGCCAGAATATCTGATCCAAATCCTTCGCCACATGCAATATCGAGAACGCGCGCGCCTCGCACGACAGATGCTGTCAGCAGATAGCGATGCATATGTTCCAGATATATATTACCCGAAATTTCAGGCATGTAACGCTCACCTGTAAACTCAAGCTGCGACGAATTTACCGATTCGAACATGTTCTTATTTGCCTGCACTAGGGTGTCCCGTTTCATATCTTCATCTCAAAGAAAGTTCCTACATACCACAGCCGCCTTAACCACTCGGAAAACTATCGATATAGTGTCAACGCCTGTGCCGATGGGAATTCCGCGGTCGTGACTATTACCGACGATGCGCCTGCACGTAAGCCATAGGTCCAGCAATCAGCGCCGAATTCGGTGTGTACGACGAAGTCTTTGCGGTCACCGAAGCTAGGGGCCCCGTGAAAACTCTCCTTTAGACCAGCACGATTACGTGAAAGACGTCCTACAATTATAGGAATGGTGAAAACAACAGCCCCATTTAATGCGGTGACGCGTAGACATTCGCGCAGAGCTAGTATGGGATCGGCGACATGCTCTAGTGTGTCGGAGTGGATGACCAAGTCGTAGGTCATATCAGGAAAGGGCATCGCATGCATGTCAACATAAGGATAATCGTGGCGCTCGTAGCCCGGCAGCGGAACTAAAGCCTCTGAGACACCATCGCAGCCATTGAGATCGAGAATTCTGAGCTTGGAAGATTCTAGTTCTCGTAGCGTGCGGGTACAGCGCAAATGACGCTGGATTGCCGAGCCAAGAGCAACACCTCGCAGGCTAGTCCCGCAAGAATTGCACCGCGTTCCCTGTTGGCGATTGATGTAAGCTGCTTCTTCGATGTTAATACCCCATTCATCGATGAGTTCTTCCCAAAGCACGGTCGAATCCGAGAAGGTGGTTCCGTCGCAGACCGAGCAGACGAGAGAGGGTTTAGTTGTCATTTCGGCGAACTCGCGTACCTTCCTTTTGGAAGGTACCACGCCGAACAGTTTTCTTAAGACCATGAGCTTTTCAATCCCCTGCGCACGCTTCACTTATTAATGTCTCGATGAGATCGGGGCAATGTGGGGAGGACATATCTCTCGAAATAAACCCGATGAAATTCTCATTTAGTCTTCCACCCTGATACAGCGGTCGATTTCCCGGCTTTCCCGGCCAGCAGTGCTTGGCCCCATACCTGCCATTGTCAAGGTATATAGGCCATTTTTCTTAGCATGGGAGTCGTTCGTAAGCGTGTAGGCCACCCCACGTAGCGCTGCCGATTGATTTCACTCATGCTTCCGTATGAATCATACGGAGAGTCATATGAGCGACACTATGAATCATGGTCGAGCCTTTGAAGTCTTGACGGCTGTGCCAGTGCACAAGCAGCGCAGGCCGCGGCAATGGTCAGACGACGAAAAGGCGGCAACCTTGAAAGAGGCAATGCTTCCCGGTGCAAATGTCTCTGCCGTTGCCCGTGCCTATGGATTAGACCCATCCCAGCTTCACGGCTGGCGAAGAGTAGCGCTCGGATCCGGTGCACTTCGTCGACGGGAAAAGGCCGGCGAGGAGAAGGCAACCTTCGCACGGGTCGAGGCGGTGGAAACAGACCTCGTTGAGATTTGGGTTGGCGATGCAGCCCTTCGGGTGAACGCAACAATCAACCCGAAACTGTTGGCTGGTATCGTCAAAGCGGTACGATCAGCATGATCGCCTCAGGCGTTGTGGTCTACGTGTCGTGCCAACCGGTCGACTTTCGAAAAGGAGCTGCCTCCCTCATGGCACTGGTCCGGGATGGAGGCCTCGATCCCTTCTTATGTGTCGGGAGAGATTATGTGGCGGAGCCGTCCTGACGCCAACCGGAGCCCGCCGAGTCTGGAATTCTGCGCCACATAATATTTTAAATGCTGTTCAGCAGCTGCAGGACAGCGTCGTTGGGCCGGAAACGCACGCCATAATTTCCGTCGACACCCGCCTTCTCGAGACCATTGCGCATCATCTCGACATCCGGGGCGGCATAGCGGTGGGTGGTTGCGACTTGTGCGTGCCCGAGCCAGGCCTGAATCGTCAAGAGATCCACGCCGGACTGGAGGAGCTTCATGGCAAGGGAGTGGCGACTATGTCTTGATCGATATAGTCGCCACTATCTACCCCGCCCGACTATGTCGGGTAGCTATATTTCGACCAAAGATTTCAATGGTTTATAGATAGCATATAGAGATAGTTCGTATCCCTTCCAGCAATCCAGCTTGGGAAGGGAGCAAACAATGAAGTATTTCATTAACGATGATATCGCGTTGTCGCGGCCGCCGGAGGGCCCGGTGGCGAGTTACATTATCCCGTTTGCCAATTGGCTCGTTGATCGAGGCTACGGTCTTGTCTCCATGAGGAACCAGATGCTGATGGCGGCAGGCTTCAGCAAATGGCTCGGGCATAAGGGGATTGAACTCAGTGACATAAGTGAAGATCACCCCGGGCGTTATTTGCTGGACCGAGCGCAGCGGCCAAAGCTTGGAGATACCGCCGCTCTTCGACATCTGTTGGCTTTTCTGCGGAGCCAGAACGCAATCGCCGAAGAGATTGAGGCCGATCACAACCCATCGCAGGTAGAACAACATGTGCAGGCATATGAGCGGTATTTGCGAGACGCCCGTGCGCTAGCTCGCGAGACGATTGCAAATTACCGGCCGGTCGTCCGAGATTTTCTCAATTTCCGCTTTAGCGATGGCGAGGTGTCGCTCGCACAATTGCGTGCTGTCGACGTGACCGATTTCGTGCAACGGAAGGTTTCGCGTATCAACATGCGACGCGCGAAGATCATTACCACCGCACTGCGGTCGTTTCTATCATATGCGCGCTATCGGGGGGACATCACATCAGACCTAGCGGCAGCGGTCCCGATCGTGGCCAACTGGTCGCTATCATCTATTCCCCGTGCGATCGGCCGCGACGAGGTCACTCGCTTACTCACCAGCATTGACCGCGATACGCCCGTCGGGTGCCGCGACTACGCGATGATCCTCGCATTGGCCCGATTGGGACTGCGGTCGAGCGAGGTGATCATGCTCGAACTCGATGATATTGATTGGGCCGCCGGACAAATCCATGTGGTTGGCAAGAACGGGCAGCGCAAAGACCTTCCGTTGCCGGTCGACGTTGGCGAAGCGATCGCCAATTACCTATGGAAGGCGCGTCCGCGCAATGCCAGCCGCCGTGTCTTTCTACGCGACAAGGCGCCGATCCAGGGTTTCACCGGCCCATGTGGACTCGGATCGGTCATCCGACGCTCACTCAAGAGGGCCGGCATCGACTCTCCCACAAAGGGAACCCACCAGTTCCGACATGGGCTTGCCTCAGAGATGCTGCGCGGCGGCGCCTCGTTGAGGGAGATCGGCGATGTTCTGGGACATCGCCATGTGCAGACAACGGCGATTTACGCCAAGGTCGATCTCGACGCGTTGCGAACACTGGCTTTGCCATGGCCGGGAGAAGCGCAATGAGCACACTCCGACAGGCTGTTCAGGACTACCTCGAGATGCGGCGAAGGTTGGGGTTCAAATTGCGAGAGACAGGAAGGGGATTGATCGATTTCGTTACCTTCCTGGAGGCCAATGACGCGCCATATATCACGACGGAACTGGCCCTTGCCTGGGCTCAGCGACCATCGCGGGCGCTGCCTTCGCATTGGGCGACCCGGCTGGGCTATGTCCGCGTATTCGCCCGCTATCGCGCTGCTGCCGATCCGCGAACTCAGATTCCGCCAGCAGGTTTGCTGCCCTTTCGGACGAAGCGGGCACGACCGTATCTCTATTCACAGGTAGACATCCAACGTCTTCTGTCGGCCGCTCTGGAGATGCCATGCCGATATAGCCGCTGCAAGCTCAGGCCATGGACATACTACTGCCTGTTCGGATTGCTGAGCGTTTCCGGCCTGCGCCTCGGCGAGGCCCGCAACCTCAAGCTCGCGGACGTTGATTTCGACGCTGCAGTGTTGACGATCCGCGGCACAAAGTTCGGCAAATCCCGTCTCGTGCCGATGCACGCGTCAACCTGTAGAGTGCTTCAGGAATATCTCAAACGCCGCCGGCAGCATTGTGCAGCCCAGGCATCATCGCCTTATTTGTTCACTTCGCAACTGGGCAATCGCCTTGATGTCGGAGACATTCATCGAACGTTCTATGCTCTGTCTCGCCAGATTGGCCTGCGCGGCGCAACTGACAGCCACGGCCCACGCCTCCATGACATGCGGCATGTGTTCGCGACGAATACACTGGTGCGTTGGTACGAAGCCGAGCAAGATCCCGAGCGGCTCTTGCCCATTTTGTCCACTTATCTTGGCCATGTCCACGTGGCCGACACCCAATGGTACCTCAGCGCTTCACCCGAACTGATGAAAGAAGCAATGCGCCGCCTTGAACGTCGCTGGGAGGATCGGACATGAACAAGCACGCCAGCCTAGCGCCACTCTTGGAGCGCTTTTTCATCCAACGCCTGATGCAACAGCGGCAGGCAAGCCCCCATACGATCAACTCCTATCGGGACACATTTCGGCAGTTGTTGAAGTTCGCCCAACGAAGGTTGCATAAACCGCCGTCTCGCCTGAGCTTTGAGGAGATCGATACCCCGCTGATTGCCGCGTTCCTTGATGAACTTGAGACCCGCCAGGGTATCAGCGTCCGCAGCCGCAACTTACGCCTCACCGCAATTCATTCCTTCTTTCGCTTCGCCGCCTTCGAGGTGCCGGAGCATTCCGCCCAAATTCAACGTGTTCTTGCCATTCCCAGCAAACGCTTCACTCGAACGCTCGTTAGCTTCCTGACTCGCCCAGAGGTGGATGCACTGCTGGCCGCACCGGATCAATCGACATGGGCCGGGCGGCGCGACCACGCGTTTCTCCTGGTCGCGGTGCAGACCGGCTTGCGGCTATCGGAGATCACCAGTCTCAAGCGGGACGATCTGTTCTTCGGCACGGGTGCCCATCTGCGCGTCATTGGTAAAGGGCGCAAGGAACGCTGCACTCCGTTCGCCAAGTCGACGACCGCAGTCTTGAGAAGCTGGCTGAAAGAGCCGCAGCGCGGAGACCAAGGTATCCTGTTTCCCAGTGCCAGAGGTGAGCGGCTGAGCGTTCATGGCGTTCAGTATATGCTGAACAAACACCGTCAAATCGCTTCTGCCATGTGCCCGTCTTTGAAGGGAAAGCGCGTCACTGTTCATCGTCTGAGGCACACGATGGCCATGGACCTGCTGCAGGCTGGCGTCGACCGCGCCGTCATTGCTTTGTGGCTCGGCCATGAATCGGTCGAGACCACCCAAATTTATCTCGAGGCGACATTGGCCATGAAGGAGGCGGCCTTGGAGAAGACCTCTCCATATTTCGGCAAGTCATCCCGCTACCGACCTGACGACAATTTGTTGGGGTTCTTGAACAGCCTGTAGAATCGAGCAGATTATGTCGGGTGGCTCAGGCGTTTCTGCAGGAAATATCTCTATTCCTCAGATACTTACCATTGCGATCAAAGCTACCCGACATAGTCGGGCGGGGTAGATAGTGCCGGAAGGTGTGCGGCGATATGGGCTTGCCGGCCAAGCCTGGGCTGATGGTCATGGCCTCAGCGACTGCACGCCGCACGATATGGGTTGCTCCGAAACGTGTCAGGCGCTGGTTGTGGGCGCCGACAAAGATCGGTTTCGGCTCGTGATAGGCGATCCCACGCTCGCGCAACAAATCTGTCAGTGCCTGCGCCAGGTCCTGAGGAATGGGGACGACGCGATCTCTGCGCCCTTTGCCCCGCAGCAGCACTTGCGGATACGGCCGCTCCAATTGAAGGTCGTTCGCATTGACGCCGGTGGCTTCGGAAACGCGGGCGCCGGTCCGTGCCAAGAAGAGCAGAAAGGCTCGGTCGCGCCGACCACGGGACGTTCTCCGATCGGGCGCCGCAATGAGTCCATCCACTTCTGCCTTGGTGAGGTGCCGCGTCATCTCCATGTGCGCCCGTTTTATGGGAATCGTAAGCACGCGTTGGGCGATACCAAAGGAAGCGGGGTCGGCGGCTGCCACGTGGTGGAAGAAAGATCGGATCGCAGCCAGGCGAGCGTTGCGCGTGGCGACGGTGTTGTTCCGCTTCTCTTCGAGTTCGTCAAGAAAAGCGAGAACGAGGTCTCGATCGAGGTCTTCAAGCGCCAGCATCGCCGGCCTCTTGTGCAATCGGGCGGCGGCAAAGAGGATCAGCATGCGCAAGGCATCTCGATAGCTGGCCACGGTCGCAGGAGTCGCGTTGCGTTGTCTGATCAAGCTCCGGCGAAAGTAGGATTCCAGGAGCGGCGCCAGCAGCAAGTGTTTGCTCATTCTGCACCTCCATCGAGGAAGGCGCGCTCGGCTGCAATGGCGAGAAGATTGTAAGCGCTAATTTTCTGTAGAACGTGCCGGGGCATGAAGTGTCCATCATGGTGCGACGTGAAGTCGCCTGAGTAATTGTTCAGAAAGGAGGAATCCATGAAATGAACCTGACGTTCCGTCGTCAGTAGTCTACCGGCACATGCGGGACGGGTAACGGTCCGGTGTGAAGCTGCCGGGACAATGTAGTCCGGCCCCTGGGCCGTGCCAAAACCGTGAGGTCGAGGCATCATCTGCGAGCACCAATGTGGATGGGACGCTAGGCTGGACGGTAAGGCCAACACATGTGAACTGTCGGTAAACGTCGTTAACGCTAACAAGCCAAAGGTGCTGACAGGCCTGAACCAACAGGTATGCGGTTGGTTACTCCTTTTTTGATTAGGGGTACACGGACATCAAGACCGCCGGCGAATAGACAGGGCCTAACCCGTCCGTGTTGCTCAGGTGGAACACGGTAAGCCCGAACTCCCGCCCGGAAACAGGCAGGCCAACCGCAAGGAACGCTGTCGGGAGTGTGGGTAGAGGATGTCGGAGAAAGCGAAGGCCGGGCTGTAATGGCTCGGATAGGGGTTGAGGTTCGCCAATATTATCCCACCCGAAAGGGAGCAGACTTTCGATTGGTCTCTCATCGCGAGAGAATTTGTAGGACCCTCACAGGAGGAAAGGCAAATGGCGGTCATGACAATGACTGGCGCAGCCTCCCGCGGAGCATCGGACTGGAACCAGGTCGACTGGCGCAAGGTTCGACAATCCGTGCGACGGCTGCAGATGCGTATCGCGAAAGCAGTAAAGGAAGGCCGCTGGGGTAAGGTGAAAGCCTTGCAACGGCTGCTGACCCATTCGTTCAGCGGCAAGGCATTGGCCGTAAAGCGAGTGACCGAAAACCGAGGAAAGAAAACACCCGGAGTAGACCGGATTATCTGGGACACACCGCGGAAATGCGCCAAAGGCGTCTCGTCGCTCAAAAGGCGGGGCTATCGCCCGCTGCCGCTGAGACGGGTCTTCATCCCGAAGGCAAATGGAAAACTCAGGCCGCTAGGTATTCCCCCGATGATCGATCGGGCGATGCAGGCACTGCATCCGCTCGCACTCGAACCCATCACGGAGACGACCGCAGACCCAAACTCGTATGGCTTTCGGCCGTATCGAGCCTCGCGTGACGCCGCCGAGCAGTGCTTCAAGGCGTTGTCTCGACGGAGGTCGGCGGGGTGGGTTCTGGACGCGGACATTGCCAGTTGCTTCGACGAAATAAGCAAGGACTGGCTGATCGCCAATATCCCTATGGATAAGGTGATCTTACGGAGATGGCTGGATGCTGGCTACATGCAGGATGGTGAATGGCGTGCGACACGGGCCGGTGTGCCCCAAGGGGGCATCGCCTCGCCAACGATCGCTAACGCAGCCTTGGATGGAATGGAGGCGGTGTGCAGGGTCACTTTGGCCTTCTGCATCGCAACAAACCAACCAAGGTTCACCTGATACGCTACGCCGATGACTTTGTTGTCACCGGTGCCTCGCAAGAGGTACTGGAAAAGGCGAAGTCCCTCATCGAGGACTTTCTGTCGGAAAGGGGGCTAGAGCGTCGGGCAAATTTCGTGAATCTTTAGGGGATTCCCTAGAGGGCGGGTTTCGTGGTGCTATGGGACAGGAGGTGATTCGATGTCCCACAGCTATTCTTTAGACCTTCGCCAGCGGATCGTTG
>JAEWDP010000065.1 GCA_023390055.1 Pseudomonadota bacterium
AGGCGATTGACGCCGGGGCGCGACATTTGACCTGACTGGCGGCCTGACTGGCGGCCTGACTGGCGACCTGACTTGCTGCCTGACTTTCGACCTGATTGGCAATTGTCGCCATTGGCCGCGTACATGAAATCCGGCCCTGGCCCGCCATCCATGGCAATGATGGCAACACGGCGTGTGGATTGCTCACCGGTGACCGTGGCGGTCCCGGCACGTGATGCCTCATCATGATCGCGACCAAGTCCTGCATGCAGGAAGCCACGTCTTTCCACCTCCTCAAGTGTTGAGAGCACTCCGGATGGACCAAGATCAAAGGCATGGTTGTTGGAAAGCGACAGCGCCTTGAAACCGATCTGTGACAGGCAATCGAGCACCATCGGATCACTGCAGCCGAAGAAGGAGCCTTTTAGTGGCCAGCCACCATGACGGCCAAAGATCGTTCCCTCGAAATTGGTAAATGACAGATCAGCCTTTTGAAGAATGGCCTGAACCGCACGAAACCCGGCTTCTTCATGCAGGGCTGGCGCTGTCTCAGCGCGGATATCATGCTTGATGAGGGATTGGCCGGTGACGGCGAGCGTAAAGAGCCCTGACCATTGGCTTGTCTCAATTAGCGATGTTGAAAGGCATGAAGAAGGTTGCCAGACAAAGCTACATCTCAGTTGTACGGGATGGATGCTGATCGGTATCACGCTTGGTAAATACTTGCCGTTTCGAGTTCTTCTTTAGCCTCGCGGACTAAGCTGACCAAGAAGTCCGCTACCACGCGCACCCGGCGTGACTGCCCCAGATCTGAATGGACGGCGAGCCAGATTTCCTGGTCGATCCCAATGTCGGCCTGTACGCAAACGAGATTATTCTGCCGTCCGAGGAAGTGTGGCAATACGGCCAAGCCGACGCTGGCGACTACCGCCGACAGTTGCGCCGATAGGGTAGTCGTCGTCAGAACAGGTGGATGGCCGCGAAGCGCTCGTTCCACCCATTGAGCGGCGGGAAGATGACCGTAAGTCTCGCACCATGTGATGAATTTGTCAGTTTCAAGCCGAGCCGCTTCCTGTCTCTGTTTGGCATAGGCCCGCGAAGCATAAAGACCGAAGCCAAGCGTGCCGAGGCGTCGGATCGTGACATTGCCGCGCTGAGGCTTGACCAGCCTGACAGCAAGATCGGCATCACGCCGATGCAGGTTGACTGTCTGGACATCAGTGACAACTTCAAGCGTCAGGTCAGGATATTGGCTCGTCAGCTTCGGTAGCGCCGGGATGATGACGTGGTTCGCAAGCGTCTCTGCCGTGGCAAGCCTCACCCGTCCAGCGATCGCAGCTTGTGCAGCCGATCCTTCGGTAAAGGCTTCGGCTGCCTGTTCCAGCGCCTCGGCACGTTCCAGCAGAGCCGCGCCATCATCAGTTAATCGATAGCCGTTTTGGTGCCGGCTGAACAGCGTCAGGCCGAGCGCGGCTTCCAGCCGCTCGATTTGGCGCGACACGGTGGCAAGACCGGTGCCGAGCTTCGTTGCCGCACCGCTCAACGATCCGCTGCGCGCAATGGCAAGGAAGACGCGCGCGTCGTCCCATCGCAGGCGGCTTCCATCACGGTTTCCGTTTTCGGAAATCAGTTTACGGTTATTGGCGGTTTTATTCATCAAAAAAGAAAACCATGTTTAGCCAGTACAAGCAAGGAGCAAAGCAATGCAGCATCGAATGCTCGGCCCTGATCTTTCGGTCTCCGCGATCGGTCTTGGGTGCATGGGAATGAGCGAGTTCTATGGGCCGCGTGACGATGTGGAATCACTTGCGGTGCTGCAACAGGCGGTCGATCTGGGCATCGACTTTCTCGACACCGCCGACATGTATGGCCCGCACCACAATGAGGAATTGATCGGGCGATTCCTTGCCGAAAGCGGTGCCAAGCTGAAGATCGCGACCAAGTTCGGCATCGTGCGCAAACCAGGCGAATACGCACGCAGCATCGACAACAGTGCCGATTACATGCGTCGTGCCTGTGAAGGATCGCTCAAGCGATTGGGAATTGAGCGGATTGACCTCTATTACGTCCATCGCATCGACCGTGAACGCCCCGTCGAAGAAACGATGGAGGGACTGGCCGCTCTGCGCCGCGAAGGTAAGATCGGTCATATCGGGCTTTGCGAAGTCAGCGCCGAGACGCTGCGCCGCGCCCATGCAGTCCATCCGGTCACAGCGGTCCAGACCGAATACTCGCTCTGGACCCGCGATGTGGAAGCCGAGATCCTGCCAACTTGCCGCGAACTGGGCATCGGCTTCGTCGCCTATTCGCCGCTTGGGCGCGGGTTCCTCACCGGAAGATTTCAAGCTGGATCGCAGTTCGAAGAAGGGGATTTTCGCGCCAGCTTGCCGCGCTTCACGCCGGATAACGCTGCGACCAACGGTGCACTGGTCGATGTCGTGCGGAGTATTGCAGACGAAAAGGAATGCACCCCGGCACAGGTGGCTTTGGCATGGCTGCTGGCCAAGGGCGACAACATCGTGCCGATCCCCGGCACCAAGCGGATCAAATATCTCGAAGAAAACGCTTCTGCCACTTCTGTAGGGCTGACTGCTGACGAACTTTCCGATTTAGAGCGCTCGATCACTGTGCTTCCCATAGTAGGGGACCGTTACACGGCGGAAGGCATGAAGGGGGTCAACATATGACTCTGGATCGACGTGCCAAGGCCCTTGCTCTTCTTGAGCAACTCGATCCTGACGCCCCAACACGAGTTGCCGCCAATCTGGACGCGCTGTCGGATGATTTCCTCGAAATCATTCTCGGCTTTTCATTCGCGGATGTCGTGTCTCGTCCTGGCATCGATCTTCGCATCCGCGAGATGCTGACTGTCGCGGCTTTGATGGCGATGGGGACGGCGCCGGGACAACTGGAGTTCCATATCCGCGCGGCCTTGAATACCGGCGTCACCCGCGAAGAGATCATCGAAATCCTTCTTCAGATAGCGGTCTATGCCGGTGTCCCTGCCTGCATGAATGGCATCTCGGCCGCCAAAAAGGCCTTCGCTTCTCAAGGCGCCTGACATTTCCGGCCCGCTCGTTCCGGGTCATCAGAGCTTCCAATTCCAAGGTTCAATTCAAATGCAAGAACAAGAAGAACACGCCTCGTGGCGAAATTGGCTGGCTGTCGGTGTATTGGGGGTTGGATCATTTGCGATCGTCACCACGGAGCTGGCACCGATCGGCCTGCTGACTTCAATAGCAGGCGATCTCGGCGAGAGCGAAGCCAAGGTCGGCCTGATCGTTACTGGCTACGCCTGGATCGCGGCCTCTGGCGCATTAATTTCGGCAATGACATTGGGACGGATACCACGGAAGCTGCTTCTTGTGGCGCTGATGCTGGTGCTGGCATTGTCCAGCGCCGTAGCGGCCATGACCACGACCTTCCCGGCGCTTTTCGGCGCCAGAATCATTGGCGCGGTGGCTCACGGCATCTTCTGGGCGATGATCGGGACGCTCGGCGCGCAGATTGTTCCCGCCAGGCATGTCGGTGTTGCAACCTCGATCATTTTCGGCGGCGTGTCCGCAGCCAGTGTTCTGGGTGTTCCCTTGGCGGGAGTGATCGGTCACCTCGATAGCTGGCGAACAGCGTTTGGCTGTATCGCAGCACTATCTTTTGTGACCGCAGCCGCCATTGTTTTTTCGGTGCCGCCTGTCCAAGCCGCTGCGCCGGTGGGCAGCAAAGCTCTTTCCGCCATTGCCCGCGATCCGGTGTTTCTTCGAATTTACGGTGCGACGGCCTGCGCGATAACAGCGCATTTTGCTGCATTCACCTATATCGAACCATTGCTTTCGGGCACTCTGCATATGCCCGCGAATACACTGTACGCGCTCCTTCTCGCGTTCGGTGTCGCCGGTCTCCTCGGCAATGTGCTGACCGGCGTCTTCGTGGACCGCTATCTCAAAGCGCTCCTGTTGGGGGCGCTCGCGTTGATGGCGTTATGTCTGGGTGGAATTGGATTGATCGGTGCGGACGCAGGCGCAGTTGTCGCCGGTATCCTGCTGGTTGGCTGGGGGATCGGTGTTGCGGCCGTCTTCGTCGGTTTTCAGACTTGGATTCTACGCGCAGCGGGTGACGCGGCACTTCCCGCATCCGCAATATATGTCGCGATTTTCAATGCGGCGATTGGTACAGGCGCGTTGCTGGGTTCGATTGTTATTTCTTTCACCGATCTCGGCGGCCTCATGATGGTCGCAGCTGTCGCGCTCGCCGCCAGCCTCATACCCGTGACTTTCTTGTCGACGCCGGCCGGTTTGCAGCCGCCGAGAGAATAGGCTTGCCGCATTAGAGTTGCGTCACGGATACCGAAATAAAATTCCCGGAGAATACGTATGGATACTGTAGTCCTCATGACCGGCGTCGGGGGTGTCGAAAAGCTGGAGATTTCACAAATCTCGTCGAAACAGCCAGGGCCTGGCATGGCGCGGATCAGAAACCTCGCTATCGGCGTAAACTTCATCGACATCTATCACCGGACTGGCCTTTATCCCCTCTCTTTACCTGCCACCCTCGGCGTTGAGGGTGCCGGAGTGGTGGAAGCCTTGGGCGAAGGCGTCACTGGATTTTCAATCGGGGATCGCGTTGCCTATGCCGGTGCGCCGGTCGGTGCTTATGCAACGGCGCGCTCTTTGCCGGTCGCACGGCTCATCAAACTGCCGGACGGTATAGAGTTTCGCAGCGCAGCGGCGTCGATGCTCAAAGGGCTGACTGCCCATATGCTGCTGACCCGCACCTATGCCGTTGAGCGAGGGACTACCTTGCTTGTGCACGGAGCCGCTGGCGGCCTGGGTTCGATCCTCGTGCGCTGGGCGAAGCATCTCGGAGCCACGGTCATCGGCACGGCAGGGTCGGAAGCAAAGGCCGACATCGCGCGATCCTACGGTGCGGATCATATCATCGTCGGACGAAATGCTGATCTTGTGTCCGAGGTCGGATCGCTGACCCACGGCGTTGGTGTAGATTTTACCGTCGACGGGATCGGTGGTGATACGCTGCTTAAAAGCCTGGCTTGCACCCGGCGCTTCGGAACGGTCGCAAGCATCGGTCAGGCAGCCGGACCTATTCCGTCACTTGCGGTAGAGGATATCGGTCCCATCCGTTCGTTGTCGCTCGCCCGGCCAAGTGTGATGGCTTATGCCGCCGACCTGCCAGCCTATCATCATGCAGCCGAAGCTTTGCTCGAAATGATGCAGAAAGGCGTCTGCACCGAGATTGGCGGCGAGTATCCTCTGGCCGACGCGGCGCAGGCTCAATCCGATCTTGAAGCCGGTCGCACGACCGGAAGCCTCTTGCTGATACCGTAGGCTCCTCCATGCGTAGGCGGAGGAGCAACATTTCAGAAAGCGCAGAGCTGAGAAGTGCTATTCTTGGCGTTCGCGTTCCGATGGTCGCTTTGGTCCAGGCGCTCGCGGTCGCAGAGTATCTCAGCTTCCACCGTGCAGCGCAGGCGCTCGGCACCAGCCAGTCAAGCGTCAGCTCACGGATAAAGGCGCTGGAGGAAGATTTGGGCGTCGTCCTCTTCGACCGTAACACGCGCGGCGTCCGCGTGACCGAAGCTGGCCGACGTTTCGTCGATCATGTCGAGGACGCGATGGGCATCCTCGACCGCGCCATCAAGACGGCGGGGATGCAAGCGTGCGGAAAGGAAAGCATGCTTCGCATCGGCATCCACGCCCTCACGCCGGGCTGCTTTCTAGACCGACTGCTGGAGCGGTTCCATACCAAGAATCCCGGCGTTCAACTGCATATCACCGAGGGCACGGCGCGCGATGGGCAAAACATGGTGCGAGAAAGCAGGCTTGATGTTGCCTTTATGGCCTGCACCCACCAAATCCCGGATCTCAATTCCCGCGTCATCTGGCGGGATCGGTTGATGGTGGCGCTGCCGGTGAAGCATCCCTTGGCAGCACAATCGGATGTGGAGTGGCAGCAGCTTGCGAGCGAAACCTTCCTTGTTCGCCATGGTGGGACCGGTCCACAGGTTCATGACCTTATTGTGCTTCGCTCGGCCGGGAAATGGCCAACGCCTACGATCCGCCGGGTCGATACTGGCCGCAGCGCACTGTTGTCGGTGATTGCTTCCGGGCATGGTGTCTCGCTTTTTGTTGAGGAAACCGCGGCGGCGTGCACGCCAAATCTGATTTTCCTTCCAGTGGTTGACGAACCCGAAGCCATCCCATTTTCGGCCATCTGGTCGCCCCACAACCGAGATCCCGCACTATTGAATTTACTCACGCTGGCGACACAGATGGGCCGCACAAAGCCGAAGTTTCATTCGCGATAGTCCACCGTGAACGGTGCCGGAATTGTGCCGCCGTCACTCATCCGATTTGCCGCCGATAGTATTCGGCAGCCCTATGGCCACACCTTGGCTGTTGCACTTCCCGAAAACGCCATTCTCTGATCGGCTCCGTCTCTTTTGCCGATTGGAGTCTATATGCGTGGAGGGCGAATACTCTGGGGCCAGATCATTGTCGTGTTCACCATCGTCGTTGTGATGGTCTGGGCTGCAACGCAATGGGTGGCTTTCCGGCTCGGCTTCCAGCCACAGCTCGGCAATCCCTGGTTCGATATTGCCGGATGGCCGTTCTATTATCCACCGGCCTTCTTCTGGTGGTGGTTTTCCTATGACGCCTATGCGCCCGGCATCTTTACCGAAGGCGCGTTCATCGCCACGTCCGGGGCTGTTCTTGCCATAGCCGCCGCCTTTCTCCTGTCGATCATCCGGGCACGGGAAGCGCGCAATGTCGCCACCTACGGTTCGGCGCGATGGGCCGAGGATAGAGAGATCCATGCTGCCGGATTGCTTGGTCCTGATGGCGTGGTGTTGGGACGGCACAGCAAGGACTATCTGCGTCATGACGGCCCCGAGCATGTGCTGTGCTTCGCGCCAACCCGATCCGGCAAGGGAGTCGGTCTTGTTGTGCCAACGCTGCTGACCTGGCCGGGAAGCTGCATTGTCCATGACATCAAGGGCGAGAACTGGAATCTGACCGCAGGCTTCAGGACCAATCATGGCCGCGTCCTGCTGTTCGATCCGACCAATGTGCATTCTGCGGCCTACAACCCGCTTCTGGAAGTGCGGCAGGGGGAATGGGAAGTCCGTGATGTGCAGAACATTGCGGACATTCTCGTTGATCCCGAAGGCAGTCTCGACAAACGTAACCATTGGGAAAAGACTAGCCACAGCCTGCTGGTCGGCGCGATCTTGCATGTTCTGTATGCCGAAAAGGAAAAGACACTGGCGGGTGTCGCTAATTTCCTGTCCGATCCACGCCGTCCGGTCGAGGCGACCTTACGCGCGATGATGGACACGCCGCATCTGGGCGAAGCCGGTGTGCATCCCGTCATTGCCTCATCTGCGCGGGAGCTTCTAAATAAATCGGAAAACGAACGGTCAGGCGTGCTGAGCACCGCGATGTCGTTTCTCGGTCTTTACCGAGATCCGGTTGTGGCCCGCGTGACGGCGCGCTGCGATTGGCGCATCGCCGATCTGGTCGGCGCAAAAGAACCCGTTAGCCTCTATCTCGTCGTACCACCCTCGGACATCAACCGCACCAAGCCGCTGATCCGCCTCATCCTCAATCAGGTCGGTCGGCGGCTGACTGAAGAACTGGAAACGTCCGGTAAGCGGCATCGCCTCCTGTTGATGCTCGATGAGTTCCCGGCACTCGGACGGCTCGATTTCTTTGAATCGGCGCTCGCCTTCATGGCCGGTTACGGTCTGAAAGCCTTTCTGATCGCCCAATCGCTCAACCAGATCGAGCGCGCCTATGGGCAAAACAATGCCATTCTAGACAACTGCCATGTGCGCGTGGCCTTCGCGGCCAACGATGAACGCACCGCCAAGCGGATCAGCGATGCGCTTGGCACGGCAACCGAAATGCGCGATTCCACGAACTATGCGGGCCATCGCCTCGCGCCGTGGCTGGGGCACCTTATGGTGTCGCGGCAGGAAACGGCTCGCCCACTGCTGACGCCCGGCGAAATCATGCAGCTTCCGCCCACCGACGAGATCGTCATGGTGGCGGGCGTGCCGCCGATCCGTGCTGCCAAGGCGCGCTACTATGCTGATGCGCGGTTCCAGGAGCGGGTGATGTCGCCGCCCGATCTGCGCAAACAGCCTGTGAAAATCAGCACATCGGCGCCAGATGACTGGACGAACCGCATTGCCGCGGTCGCCAGTGGCAATGGGCCCGCCTCAGATAAATCCGATGACGATACTGCCAATGCAGGTATCCGCCGTGAACCGGAACTGCCCGAGCATGAGGAAATCATCCCGCCACCTCTGCCACCATCGCAGGAGTTCGATTTCCTCGATGATGAGCCGGACGTCTTTGCAGCCATGAACCTGCTGGCCTTTGCCTTCCATACCATCTGTGATTGCCTCGAAGACCAGTGGATTAAAGCACGCCAAGCCAAGCGGGCTCGAAAACGCTTGTTTGAACACATCCGGACGATCACTGCATATCTTGTCTTTCCTGACTGGCGGACGCTTATGCAGACCTTGATTAATTCAAAGCCGCCCCCCGAAATCGAGGCTC
>JAEWDP010000052.1 GCA_023390055.1 Pseudomonadota bacterium
AAACCAGAACAGAGCACGTCAATCAAAATATCTATTTGATACAATACGTTGCATCGGAAAAGGAGCACGCATTTTATAGGGCTATAGCGTAAACGTAGTTCTCATTATCGCCCGGTTCGGCGCGCCATTTCACTTTCACCGCTCGCGCTCCAAATCTTCCGGCCATGGCTTACGTGCGGGCCGCCTGCACACGATGAAGCGAACGTACCTCCGATCTCCGTTTCCCTTCAGCGGTGAATACCAGCGACTTCGAATTTCCCACGGGGTCTCCAATCAGGCCCTTCTCGTGGAGACGATTGGTAGCGCCCCAATCAAAGCCCTTCCAGGCGTACCAATCATCATCGAGCGTCCGCCACAGAAGTGCGAGGACGGTGTCATCGATCTTCTCTTCGGAGATCTCGCGGGTTGCCGAGAAAGCGAAAATCGCTTTCGCTAGAACTTCCTCCAGAAAACCGAACGTCGCTACTGACCAGTCCCCAATGCTTGCTGGTCTTGCGCTGAATTACATATTTTAGTTATGTTGTTAACGTCTACCATACCACGTTCCCTTACCCGCTCCATGCTGGGTCAGCTGGTTTGCTTCGACGAGGTTCGCCAGGTGCTTTTTGACCGTGTTTCGGTTTGCACCGGTAAGGTTGACGATTTCCGCAATCGTGATGCGCCCACGTTCTTTGACCGCATCGATGATCTGGAGCGAGAGTTCGGGCAGCGAGCCTAGGACAAGCCGCTCCCGTTCGATCTTCTTCTCCAGGCGGCATTTTTGCTGCTGCAATGCACGCAGGAAATAGACGACCCACGGTTGCCAGTTTGGCTTCGAGCTTCGAATTGTTCTCTGGGTTTGACGTAGCGCCAGATAATAGCCCTCTTTGCTGTTCTCAATCACACTTTCGAGCGAGGAGTAGGGCACATAGGCGTAGCCGCTGCGCATCAGCAGGAGCGTCGTCAGGACACGCGACAGCCTCCCGTTGCCGTCCTGGAATGGGTGGATCTCCAGAAACACCACTGTGAAGATTGCGGCGACGAGCAAAGGGTGGAGGCTTTGTTCATTTAACGCGTTGCGGGTCCAATCGATCAGCTCTTGCATCCTACCGGGGGTATCGAAAGGCGTTGCCGTTTCGAAGATAACGCCGATTTCCTTTCCGTCAGGATCAAACGCGCTCACGTGATTGGCGAGCGTCTTATATGCGCCACAATGACGCTCGTCCTTATCGCTAAAAGCGAGAAGGTCACGGTGGAGTTGCGTAATGTGGTTCTCGGTGAGGTCGATCGCGCCGAAATGCGCAAAAATGGTTTCCATGACCTGCGCATATCCCGCGACTTCCTGCTCATCACGAGAGTCGAAAGTTTTGATGTCGAGATTAGAGAGCAGTCGCTCCACTTCGACGTCAGTAAGCTTGCTGCCTTCAATGCGGGTGGATGAACCGATGCTTTCAATCGTGGCGACGCGGCGCAGAGCCGATAGCCGCTCCGGTGCCAGCGTTCCAAGGGCGCGCCACGCCCCTTTGAATTCGTCGATCCCTGAGACGAGAGCGAGAATTTCATTGGTGAGTTGCAGGGAATCGATCTCGAGTGCCATACCCAAAAATATACCCGAAAATACCCATATCAGCAACAATTAGCTAGGGATACCCACAAATATACCCATAAATACCCAAAATTGGCGGTATTTCGCGCATCGGCTAAAACGGTCAGGCTCTCGTAAACCGAGCCTAAAAGGCTCGACCTTGTGGCGAAAGAAGGCTGGGCTTCGCCCCTGGCGCGGGCAAGGGCTCGGTTCCCGAGGCTCCGCGCCTTCGGCTTGTGCGCCCGCCGCGCTGATCCTTGTCAGCGCCACCCCCATTCTCGCCGATGGACCCATACCCAATTCCATACCCGCAAATACCCGAACTATGGGGAGTTCTGCCGCAGTTGCTGCATCACGGCCAGCAAATCAGCGTCTTGGCTGGAAGGAAACACGGTAGGAGACGGAATGGCCCAGTGGCGCTCTAGCCAGGCATATTTGTCCGGCGTTTGACGCACGTCGCGCACGTAGCCTGAGAGTTCCGCCCGCTCCCAATAGCTCGGCATATCGACGGTGAAGAAGCCGTGATCGCGGGAATCGAGAAGCCCCTTATCGCCGCCGGTGGCGCGGCGAATATTCTCGACCTGAAGCAACGGGCGGGATTGTTCTCCGAGATTATCGCCAGAGCCATTGACCTGATGAATGTTGACGTTGAAGCCGCGTACCATGACCGAGGAACGCCCCGATCGGTGTTCGATATCGCGCAGCGTTTCCATATCCGGCAGTCCGCGATAGATTGTGTGGGCCAACGCCTTCTTCCAGATACGCGCCGTTTCCCTGCCGTAGCGGCTTTCTATCTGCGCGGGTGCGTTCTGAAAGGCACCGAGGAAATTGATACCGCCCTCGCGGTAAAGCGTGATGATCTCGGGGAGACGCCTGCATTGAGTACCGACCGGGCGATGTGCTCGCCGAAACGATGGCCATCGCCGCATGGCTGGAAATGCGAGATTCGGAACGGCGCATCAGTTTCGATCCGCTGTCGCACGAGGCCGACCGGATGCGGCAAGTCATGGCGTTCATCAATACAGGATTTACAGGGGTCTTCGGTCCCCTTTGGGTCGCGATGGAAATGCGGTCGGCTAACCCGGCGATGCAGTCAGCTTTGAAGGAATGGGGTTGCAAGGGTGTCGTCGAGTGCCATGAAAGGCTGGAGGAGATGATAGATGACACGCGGTTTCTGATCGCTGATCATCCCACGCTGGCCGATGGCATTCTGATCGGAGTCGCCCGCTGGCTCGATTTCCATCAGGTGGCGGACAAAGGGCGCTGGCCGAAGCTCGCCGCTCTCAGAGGCCGCATCGACGTCGATCCTGCGGTCATCTATGCAATATTGCTGGAGAACGGCGAGATGCAGCCCGGCAATGGGGCATGCAGAGGCCATGTCGAGTTGACGGAAGTGATCGACCGGTTCGGTTCGAAGTAGCCATCGCAGCGCGCGGGTCACGGTGACCATCGCGGACCCGCGCGCGAAGTCCTGTATTCACATCAAGGCAGGAGCTTGAGCGGTTGTTTGGTCCCGCACCCGCCACCCAGCGCCAAGCTGCCCGTCTGCCCTCGGGGATCGCTGTAGATTATGTCAAAGTCTACTTTGGGAGAGAGGAACGAAACCTGCCGTCGTTCGTGTCAGGAATTGCACGACACGATCGAGGGGGAAGGGGCATTTTCGGCGGATTGCCTCAATGCGTCCGTGTGCTCGAGCCGCCTTGGCGTTGCCTCGGCCACTCCCTCGGTGGACGGTTGCTACAGCTTGACTTAGTGATCCTGGTGACATCTATGTCGGAAGCACTTCCGGCGCGTATTGACCAATAAAGTCACCAAGTGGCGGAATGGGCTTGATCACATCAATCAGTACGCCGTTCGGGTCACACGTGATGAAGTGCCGTTGGCCGAAGGCCTCATCGGTAAGGCTTTTCAGGATCGGTAAGTCAGCAACAAGTGCGCGCTGGAACTCGGCATCGACGTCCTCGACCTCGAAGTTCAGGATCAGGCCTCGAGTCGTCCCACGGCCCTGAGGCGGAATAGTTTCGTGATCCCCCTTGAGGATCGCGAGGTTGACGTTCGGGTCCTCGCTCGATTGCAGGTGGCAGTACCAGTCTGCATCAAAGACCACGGAAAATCGGAAGTTTTCGACATAGAATGCCCTTGTTGCTGCCACATCCTCGGTCTGGATCACGGGATAATATTGAGTGCTTTTCATGTTGCGCTTTCCTCCAGATACATGCAGTCTGTATGCTCCATCTATTGAACATACAGGCTGCATGTATGCAACAGAAAAATGATAGCCCGACCAACAGAACCACCCGCCTGAAGCTCTTGAGTGCCGCGAGGCGGCTGTTTGCAGAGAAAGGTTATGCAGAAACCTCAACTCCCGAGATTGTCAGGGCGGCGGGGGTAACTCGTGGTGCGCTGTATCATTACTTCGAAGATAAAGTGTCGCTGTTTCGCTCCGTCGTTATCGAGGAATACCGGGCGGTCGCCGCCGAGATCGAAGCTTCGGCAGATCAATTGCATGGTTCGGCAATCGAGGTGCTACGACAGGGCAGCCGTGGCTACATCAATGCCATGAAGGACGAAGGCCGCGTGCGGATTATGCTTCGCGACGGTCCGGCGGTACTAGGTCAGTTGGAGATCGACAGCATCGATCGCGCAAGCTCTGCCGCTACCCTGCGCCGGGGCCTGGCGGAGGCGATGGGAGACGGACAGATTAAAGCACTGCCAATTGAGGCGTTAACCTCGCAGCTTTCAGCATTGTTCGATCGCGCAGCTTTGGCGGTCTCAGAAGGCGATGACCCAGAGGACCACCTGGAAGTGTTGGACGCAGTATTCGCGTGTTTGACGCTATAGTGGACTCCTCCATCGGCTACCGTTCTCGACCTTGCACCGCTCGATGACATGGTCTGCATTACAGCTTACGCGCCTTGCGAAGAAACTGGTAATGGTGATCGGGTATCGCTCACGATATCGTTCAAAAAATACGCGCGGTCATAAAAGGCGCACGCGATGCATCTGTTGCGCATTACGGAAAACCCTTGAGCGTTTCTCTGCGACATTGACGCTCGCAGAACCAAGATCGAATAGAGACCCTCAGCCCGACAAATGAGGAACATCTAGAAGCCTGAGCGTATGGTCATTTGACCTGCTCAGTCCCTGGTGTTGATCCTTCGCGCTCTAATACCCAACAACATTTGGTTCCGCAGGCACACGCGCTGGCATTGACTCGTTAACGGTTAACCGTTTACCGTTATCCGACTGGAGGAGGATCGAAATTTTGAAAAGGCCCACAACGCTTATTCAACGTGAAGCATTAGGTTCGCAGGTCGCTGCCGCACTGCGTGAAGCGATTGCTGCCGGGGAAGTCATGCGTGGCGAACGCCTGATCGAGATCGAACTTGCAGAGCAGTTCGGTGTGAGCCGGGGACCTATTCGTGATGCGATCCGTATTCTGCAACTTGAGGGCCTGGTCGAAAGTCAGTCCCCTGGAGTGGTTGTCACGGGTATAGACCAGGAGGCCATCAATGAGGTCTACTCGCTTCGTGGGGCCATAGAAGGTCTTGCCGTGCGATTGGTAGTCGCCCGCAGGGGCGATGGCGCTTATGAGGATATCGTGCGTCATGTAGAAGCCATGGAGCGAGCTGCGACAGCAAACGATGCTGCCGCTTTTGCTCAGGCGGATGTGGCCTTTCACAACGAGATCTGCCTTGTTTCCGGTCATAAGCGGCTTGCTGATGTCTGGCAGCGCTATGAGGCAATCATGATGACGCTTTTGCGTCTGACCATTTCTCTGGATCAGGACCTGTCCGTCAGCGCCTCCAAGCATCGATCCTTGCTGGAACTGATAAGATCAGGAGATTCGGACGCAGCCGAGACTGAACTCGTCAGTCATCTTGAAGGATCAAGGGCGCGAATGGTGAAAGTCTGGGAGCGCGCCTTGGAGAGGAGACGGGAGGCAAGGGCACAGCAGAAGTAGCGGCCGGGAGGCCTTCAACTATGACACTAACAATCATTACATTCACTGGGAGAGAGCAATGAAACCTATCACCATACTCGCAAAATCTATCGCGGCCGCAGGTCTGTTCAGTCTTGCCATGGCGGCTCCTGGGTCCGCGCAGGATGCCTTCCCATCCAAGGATATCACCTTTGTGGTCCAGGCGGCCGCAGGCGGTGCATCGGATCGTACTTCGCGTGCAATTGCGGCCGAGATGGAAAAGGATCTTGGCGTCAGCGTCATTGTCGAGAACCGGCCAGGTGCCAGCGGAACGGTGGCGTTTGCGCATGTGGCCGAGCAACCGGCCGATGGCTACACGATCGGCTTTGGTCCTGTGGAGTTCGCAATTGTCGAGCATATTGGGTACGATTTCGATCGTTCCGACTACACCTATCTTGGCCAGGTTATGAACAGCCCGGTGGTTCTCGCCGTTGCCGCAAACAGCCCCTATAATACCCTTGATGAATTTATCGAGGCGGCCAAGACCAAGGAAATGTCTGTTTCCAACTCGGGTGCAGCATCTGCATTTGCTGCAACGGCCTACACTCTCGCCAAGATGACCGGCGCTAAGATTACGCCCGTACCGTTCGATGGTGGTGCGCCAGCAGTTGCCGCGGCCTTGGGCAATCATGTCGACGCAGTCACCGCTGGTGCGGGCGAAACAGCCATCGGCTTTGCTGATGGTACGCTAAAGGTGCTGGCAATTTTTGCTGACGAGGCACATCCGGAATTCCCGGGGGTCAAGACAGCGGCGGAGCAGGGTTATGATCTCGCGTTCGGTGCCTGGGGCGGAATCTATGGTCCTGCGGGAATTCCGGATGACGTCAAGGCCATTCTCGAAGGTTCAATCAAGAAGGCTGCCGCCTCGCAGACTTTCCTGGATACGGTAACTCCTGCTGGCATTCTGCCGGCCTACAAGAGCGGTGACGAGTGGGAGAAATTTATCGATGAAGAAGCTGCCCGTTACGCAGATGTTCTGAAATAGTCGAATGTCGAAGTTCGATACACTTGAGACAGCTGCCGGCGATACGAAAGTATCGCCGGACAACGCGGCCGAGCAAGATGATATTGCCGCGCGCCCTTCACGACGCCTCGAAATTACGGTCGCCGCAACGGCGCTGGTCTTGTCGGTGATTGCCCTTGTTCTGTCGCGCAACATCCATTTGCGCATGGATACCGGTGGCATCAATCCCAGGTGGTGGCCAACGGTGTTGTCCATCCTGGCCATCGTGCTTTCCGCCATCTTGGCAGGTATGTCCATGTTTAGTCCTGCCATGAGCCGTGGCGACTTGGAAAGCAGCCATCATGAGGGTTGGGTCCGCATGCTGCTGGCGCTGGCAATCAGCACACTTTATGTGATCGCCTGGACAAGCTTCGGATATGTCTATCCAACCGTTGTCTATCTCTTGGCGCTTCTTTGGGTTTTCGGTTTGCGCAGTTGGAAGGGACTGGTCGCATTTCCCGTGATTACGACAGCCTTTATCTACGGTCTGTTCCATTTCATGCTGAGGGTGCCGCTATAACATCTTCCCCCGCCCTGAAGCATGGAACTTTCCGGCACGTGGAGCGCGACCTTCTTGCTTCGACAACAGGATTAACCGAGCAGAGTTGACATCCCAATCATGCCACGCCCCGTACTCGATACAATTCCATTGACTTGCGCCGATGTCATTCAGCCTTTGCGGGACAGCGAGAAGGCTGGCGCGCAAACGCGGATGTCTGCGATGCAGGCTCGCAAGATGCTTGCCAGCTACGGCATCCTTGATGTGGAAGCCATTTATAATCATGCGCACTTTGGGTCTCTCCTGCTTGCATCAGGATCGATCATGAACGCGTCGTCGGGTGACAGGCCTCCAGCGCGATCACGTCTTGCACCATTCCACGAAGCAAACAACAAGGGCACGCGTCTGCGCCCCGGCCTGAGTGCCGGGGGTCTTGCGCGTGAAATACGATGAATCCACTCATCGAAGGTATTGCGGCGGTATTTGAGCCTACCGTCATGTTGTGTCTGGGTATTGGCGTTCTGGTCGGCATGCTGGTAGGAATGTTTCCCGGGATCACTGCAACCATGGCGGTAGCACTGGCCAGCAGTTTTACAATGACGCTCGATCCTGTTCCGGGATTGGCGGTCCTCCTGACGATTTATGTGGCTGCGAACTTCGGCGATCGGATCCCCTCGATCCTGATCAATACACCGGGTACACCGGCGTCAATCGCTACGACATTTGATGGCTATCCCATGGCCAAGAACGGTCAGGCTGGCCTCGCATTGATCGTGTCCGCGCTGGTTTCGGCATTAGGCATTGTTGCCAGCATGATTCTTTTCGCCTTTGCTTCCGTTCCCCTGGCGCAGCTTGCCCTGAAATTCGGTCCAAGCGAAATGTTCTCGGTGGTGGTCCTTGCCATGACCATCATGATCTCGATTTCATCGAAATCCATTGCCAAGGGCCTGCTGGCTGGGGTGATCGGCCTTTTTATCGCAACTGTCGGGAGAGATCCCATCACGGGGATAGCTCGTTTCACCTTCGGCGTCCGAAATCTCAACAGTGGCCTGGACTTTATCGCCGTGATCATCGGTCTCTTCGGGATAGCCGAGCTATTCGATCAGTTGTTGACCCATAGACCTTTCAAGGGCAGGCCGATTTCGGCACTGGGACGGTGGTGGCCAACGAAAGATGAGTACAGGCGCATTGCCAAGCCAACCGGGATAGCAGGCATTGTCGGCCTTGTGGTCGGTATTATCCCGGGTGCCGGTGGCGATATAGCCGGGCTTTTGGGATGGGACCGGGCCAAGGCGGCCTCGAAGACGAAGGAAACCTTTGGCAAGGGGAATATTGAAGGTGTGGCAGCATCGGACACGGCATCGAGCGCCACGCTTGGTGGTTCACTGACCACCACAATGGCACTGGGCATTCCTGGTGATAGTGTAATGGCGGTGATGATTGGCTCCATGATTGTGTGGGGGATCCAGCCGGGGCCAAGTCTCTTTGTCAATCAGCCAGCCCTCGTCATCACCATCACGACGATCATGGTGTTGGCAACGATTGTAACGCTTGCGATCAATCTCGTACGCATGCCCATGATGGTGAAGTTGCTCGATATGCCGGTTCACTATATCTGGGCGACAGTTCTGGTGTTTTGCCTGGTCGGCACCTATGCCACCACCAACAACATGTTCACCGTATGGATCATGATGATCTTCGGGGTCATCGGTGTCATTCTCAAGCGCTGTGGAATTCCAGCCAGCCCCATTGTCCTCGGCCTGATTCTCGGGCCACTTGCTGAATCGAACTTGCGTCGATCCCTATTGATTGATGGCCCGATGGGCCTGATCAACAAGCCAATTTCGGCCTCGCTGATCACGCTTGCCATCCTTGCCATAATTGCTGCCTTCGCCACACCATTCATCCAGCGTCGCAGGGCCAAGAGGGCTGCGACCGCGGCCGTTTAAGTCAATCGCCAGCCAATCACCAAGAGTATGTATAGATGTCATCAAACAGGCCCATAATTTTCACTGCGTTGCCCGTTGCCTTTCAAGAGGACGGGGCGCTCTCCATCGACGGAAATGCTGCCATCTTGCGAAAATGTGCTGCGTCGGGGGTGGATGGTGCATTCGTGCTTGGCACGACCGGAGAGTTTCCTTCCCTGAGTGAGGCCGAACGCAAGACATTGACTCGACTGAGCCTCGATCTTTTGCCCGGCAAGCGAGTTGTCGTGCACGTGGGCGCAGCCAGTCTCTATGAGGTGGAGCGACTGATCAACCAGTCACGTGCTGAAGGGGCAACCGACGTGGCGGCAATCACGCCATACTTCCTCCCTTCCACGGACGATGCGCTTAAGCACTTTTACGGCCGCATTTCGGAAATTTCCGATGGGCTGAATGTCTTCGTCTACATATTCAAGGCGCGAACGGGCATCACGGTGACACCGGAATTGATGGCGGAACTGGCGCAACTGCCCAATATCGTTGGTGTCAAGATCAGTGGAGAAACGCTTCAGGCCGTCGGGGAATATCGTGCGCTTTTGCCCGCCGACTTTCTGGTTCTTACGGGTTCGGACCGAGAGATCGGACGCCTCGATCGGGTAGGAGCCAACGGTGTGATCTCGGGCGTTGCCTCGGTATATCCTGAACCCTTTGTGGCAATGGCTGATGCCGTTCAGTCCGGGGATGGGAACAGGTCGGCGCTGCAAAAGGATGTCGATGACGCTGTGGACGGTTTGCTGGGAGATATCGAACGCCTCAAGACAGGCTTGCGACTGCAGGGTATTGCCGCGGGTCATGCGCGCATGGCCGTCGGAACGCCTGATGCCCCCACCATGTCCATGTTGGAAAGCCTGAATTCCCGGTTCGGGATGAACATGTCATGACCCTGAAAAAATGTCTGTCTTCCGATGATATTTCCTATGGTGCCTGGAGCGGCATTGCTGACCCGCAAGTTGCGCAGATTATCGGGCGTGCAGGGTTCGACTTCATCTGTGTCGACCTGCAGCACAGTTTCATTACCATGGCGACCTTGAGTATGATGCTCGATGCGCTCGACAAGGCGGGTGCCCCTGCTGTCGTTCGCGTCCCGTGGAACGCGCCCGATCAGATCATGCGTGCCCTCGATCTGGGAGCAGAGGCGGTCATTGTGCCGTTGGTCAACAATGCCGAAGAGGCAAAAACTGCATCAAGCGCCTGCAGGTACGCGCCGAAAGGCAATCGCAGCTGGGGACCAATCTGGCGCAATGTGCGGCCAGCGATCCCGCAGTTTGCCGAAGGCGACGCCACTGCGACCTGCATCTGCATGATCGAGACGGCAGATGGACTGAGAAACATTGATTCCATACTGGCGGTCAAGGAAATGGATGGCATTTATATCGGTCCCAATGATCTCTCATTGAGTATAGGCGAGAAACGCCGCAGCTATATGGAATCAGACAAATTGCACGAGACCATCTTGCATGTGATTGATCGTGCCAAGACTGCAGGCAAGATCGTTGGCATCGATTGCAACGGCCCGGAACAAGCACATTACTGGCGCGATCAGGGGGTAAATTTTGTAATTTCGGCGAATGATTCCGATCTTCTCGCACAGGCAGCGATTTGTGCAGCAAACGCTCACAGGGCGTAGGAGGCTTCCAGGCCTGAAATGCGTGACGATAGATAGAAAGCCCGCATGTCGAACAAACCTCATATCATATTTTGCGGCGCCGCCACTGTCGACATGATCTTTGCTGTCGACACCTTGCCACAAGGACCAGGAAAGGTGCTTCCGAAAACGATGGTGCAATCGGCACATGGTATGGCTACGAGCGCGGCTGTTGCCGCTGCCCGTCTGGGGGGCAAAACATCGCTGATAGCCCGGATCGGCGACGACATGATGGGGGATCATTTCGTTGCCGAGATCGCAGCCGAGGGTGTCGATTGTTCAAATGTCCGACGTTTCAAAGATGTGCCGACGCCACTGAGTGCCGTTATCGTTGATAGCGAAGGGGAACGCCTTGTCCTGCCCTACTATGATCGATCACTTGACAACGATGCGCGATGGATTTCGAGTGCATTCGTGGTATCGGCGGACGCCGTGCAGGTCGATGTCCGCTGGCCGGAGGGAGCGCAAAGGGTATTGTCGCTGGCCAGGCAAGCAGGAAAGATTGCTGTTCTTGACGCCGATATCGGGCCGCCTGAGGCCATTATCGCGCTGGCTGAGCTTGCAACCCATTCGGTCTTTTCGGCACCAGCTTCACTGCTTGTGACAGGGTGTGCCTCGGTTGAGGATGCGGTGCGTGAGCTCAGCCGTCGGTTCAATGGTTTCGTGGGTGTCACGAACGGAGCAGAAGGCTGCTACTGGATGGACAGGGGAGGGATGCAGCACTTGTCGGCGCCCAGGGTCAAGGCTGTGGATACACTCGCTGCCGGGGACGTCTTCCATGGTGCATTTACCCTGGCGATTGCGGAAGGTGCTGATATTGCAGATGCCGTTCGTTTCGCCAATGTCGCTGCGGCCATCAAATGCATGACATTTGGCGGTCGACGGGGCTCTCCGACACGGCAGGAGGTGCACACGTTCCTTGCAGCACAAGCCAATCAGGCAGGCTGACCGTGGATATTTGTGGTCGTGCGCAGTCATACGGGCCGTATCCAGCTACGTCACTGAATGTGTCCTTGCTGATAGGCAATCGCAGTATCGCGGTGCTATAGCAGCCCGATGCATTCATCGAACCAGAGGATGGGAGATATCATGAGTAAAGGGACAGAAGGTCGCGTGGCGCTGATTACAGGCGGAGGCCGTGGCATGGGTGCGGCCATTGCACGCGAGCTTCATGAGCAAGGTTACAAACTCGCCCTTATGTCTCCATCGGAAAGCTGCGAGACGCTGGCGTCTCAACTCGGCGGCGTTGCATTTCGTGGCGTTGCCGAGGAAGCCTCAGATATTCAGGGCATCTTCGATCTCACAATGAAGACATACGGGCGCATCGATGCCGTGGTCAATCATACGGGTCACCCGCCCAAGGGTGATCTTCTTGAGATTTCGGATGAAAACTGGTCTCTTGGCTCCGACATGATCGTTTTGAGCCTGGTGCGCATGGCGCGACTGGTAACGCCAGTCATGCTGGCCCAGGGACGGGGCTCCTTCGTCAACATCACCACCTTTGCCGCTTATGAGCCGTCTCTCGTCTTTCCGGTATCGTGTGCCTACCGTGCCGCTGCCGGGGCCTTCACGAAGCTCTATTCCGATCGCTATGCGGCAGATGGCATTCGGATGAATTCTATCCTGCCGGGGTTCATCGACAGCCTTGGCCACAAGCAGGAAACAGCAGAGAAGGTGCCGATGAAGCGAATTGGCCTTGTTGAAGAGATCGCCAAGACGGCTGCATTCCTGCTTTCAGACGGCGCTGGTTACATCACGGGTCAGAATATCCGTGTTGACGGTGGTCTGACGCGACACGTCTGATCAGGAGAAGATTATGCGTTGGAAGCGTACGATCCAGTTGCTGGATGTCCATTGCGAGGGCGAGATCGGTCGTGTTGCAATTGGTGGTGTTCCGAAGATACCGGGTGATACTGTTGCCGAGCAGTTGCAGTGGCTGAACAGTGACCCGAAGGGTGAAGATCTCAGGCGCTTCCTTTGTCTGGAACCGCGCGGTGCTCCGATTGGCTCCGTCAATCTTCTGCTGCCGGCCCGTCATCCGGATGCAGATGCTGCCTTCATTATCTTGCAGCCTGATCAGGCGCATGCAAGTTCCGGTTCGAATTCGATCTGCGTGACGACGGCTCTTCTGGAAGCTGGCATAGTCGAAATGGTCGAGCCGGAAACGGTTGTGACGCTGGAAACCGCCGCCGGGATCGTCAAGGCAACCGCGACCTGCCGTGATGGCCGCTGTGAAAAGGTCAGATTGACGATGGTTCCGTCATTCGTGGATCGCCTTGATGCCCAAGTGGAGACCGAGCAGTGGGGCAAGGTCAGCCTCGATATCTGTTACGGCGGAATTTTTTATGCCCTGGTTGATGTCCGGCACATCAATCTGACGATCGAAAAGGCCAACGCTGCTGCGCTCGTCAAGGCAGGCATGGTCTTGAAGGACCTGATCAATCAGTCGATCCCCGTCGTCCATCCTGAAATACCCGCTATCTCAGGTGTGGCATATGTGATGTTTCGTGATGTCGACAGCGATGGGGCTGTGCGAACCTGCACGACAATGTGGCCTGGACGAGCAGATCGCTCGCCTTGTGGCACAGGCAATTCGGCAAATCTCGCTGCTCTTTTTGCTCGTGGGAAGATGAAACCGGGGGACACCTTCACGTCTCGCTCGATCATCGGGTCCGAGTTTGAGGTTGGGCTGGCGGGCGAAACGATTGTCGCAGGCAAGCCTGCCATCATACCGACGATCACCGGCCGGGGGTTCACGTTCGGATTGTCCCAGGTTGCGCTCGATCCTTTCGATCCATTGGCGGAGGGCTTTGCAATGACCGATGTATGGGGACCGTCCGCTGGTACGATCTAGTTCAGATCTCCGGTCCTTTCACTTGCGTGAGGTCTTCATCGCCATCCTTTAGGACGAGTGTTGTCACGGCGCCACTGGGATCTGCGGGAACCGGTTTGATCTGCGCCATCGATTCATAGAATTCAAGAACTTTGTTGGCGGCAAAGGCGTCGCCTTTTTGAGCGGCGCGAGCATACATTTCTGCTGCCTGACCAAGATCTGCCTGGATGCCCTCGCCTGTTTCCAGCATGATGGCGAGATTGACCATTGCGTCCACATTACCGCGGGCGGCAGCAAGATCGTACCATGCAATTGCTGTCTGGTTATCCTCCGGCAGGGCATTGCCTTCATCATAGATGACCGCGATGTTGAAAGCTGCGGTGTCGTCGCCGCCGAGAGCTGCCTTCTCAAACCAATAAAGCGCCTCGTCGATATTGGGCTCTGTGCCGAGGCCATCTCGATAGGCCACGCCCAGATTGTAGGATGCAAGCAGGTTTCCTCGGCTTGCGGCCTCGCTGTACATCTGAAACTCCGTTTTCTGATCGCCGATGCGTCCGAGCAGCATGCCGAAGTTCACCTTGGCGGCGGGATAATCAGCTTCAACGGCCGTGCCGTAGGCGATCATTGCTTCCTCGATTTCCGCAGCCTTGTTGAGTGCGCGACCCAGCTGGTAGGCAAACCGCGGGTTGCCTGTAGCTTCGAAGGCCAGCCGGCACGGTTGAATGGCTGCCGTATCGATTGCATTGATACTGACGGCGCTGTAGGTGCTGTTGCGCTGGGTATCATGGGGGCTACCTGCCAGTCGGTCGCATTCGTTTGCCAAGTTGAGCGTGTCGAAATTGTGCGCGCTTTCCTCGGCGCCAGGAGTATTCGTGACGGCCAGAAGGGATATGGCAGCGCCTGTTGCAAGTGCAAGACTCCTGTTGATTTTCGCGATCCGGGGTTTCATTTCGCGCTCCGATTCAGATATTCTTCACGTTCATTAACGAACGTTTAAGTTGCTCGCGGGTTCCTTGTGGGTGGCTTTCGTTCGCGCATCGTCTCCTTGTTTGTATCAAGAAGTCGTTGGGTCTGGCGCTCTCCAATGATGGGTGCCGATTGTTTCCGGACAGAAAATGGTGCTATTCGCTCGGTCAATGATGACTGGAAGGTTCCAATGAAGACATTGACGATCCAACGCCCGGATGACTGGCATCTGCACCTGCGCGATGGTGCTGTTTTAGAAGGTGTGATTGGTGATACCAGCCGACATTTTGCGCGTGCGATCATCATGCCGAACCTTGTGCCGCCTGTCGTGACGACAAAGGATGCAGCAGCTTACAGGCAGCGCATCATGAATGCATTGCCAATCGGTGAGCAGTTCACGCCTCTGATGACGCTCTATCTGACCGAAGGCAGCGACCCGCACGACGTGACGGTTGGCAAGGAGAGCGGACTGATCACGGCTGTGAAGCTCTATCCGGCGGGCGCCACGACGAACTCCAATAGTGGTGTCCGTGATATCGACAAGGCGATGCCCGTGCTGGAACGCATGGCCGAGATCGGTTTGCCTTTATGTGTACACGGAGAGGTTACAACAGCTGACGTGGACATCTTTGATCGCGAGGCAGTCTTCATCGACACGGTGCTCGATCCCTTGCGCCAGCGTCTTCCAGAACTGAAGGTGACGATGGAACATGTCACGACCAAGGATGGCGTCGACTATATACTTTCCTCGCCCCGTAATCTTGCCGGTACGATTACCACGCATCACCTCATCATCAATCGCAATGCGATCCTGGTGGGTGGGATCCGGCCACACTATTACTGTCTCCCGGTAGCTAAACGCGAGCATCATCGACTTGCGCTGCGCAAAGCAGCAACTTCCGGTGACCGGAGGTTCTTTCTAGGTACCGATTCCGCGCCGCATGTCGATCCTTTGAAAGAGTGCGGTTGTGGCTGTGCAGGCATCTATACTTCGCTTAACACCATGAGCTGCCTTGCTCATGTGTTTGAGCAGGAAAATGCTCTGGACAAGCTGGAAAGGTTTGTCTCGTTGAATGGACCCGCCTGGTATCAACTGCCTGAAAATGAAGAGACGATAACACTTGTTCGTCGCGACAAACCTGTGAGATTCCCGCAAAGGCGGGAGACGGGCGCTGGTGTGATCACGCTCTTCGATCCGATGTTTGAACTCTATTGGGACGTAGAAGCTTGAACATATCAGGCATCGGTCAATCTTCCGATATCTGGCGCTGAGACGCGCATGCTGCTATGGCGCTTTCGATTGCAAAGAAGGAGCCGCAGATGATCACGACCAATTTCCCTGATCGCGCCGTCATGGCCGAATTGATGGCCAGGATGCTCTGGGAGATCAAGGCAGTGCATTTTTCGGCCGACAAGCCATACAAGCTGTCATCGGGAATGATGAGCCCTGTCTATATCGATTGCCGCAAGCTGATCTCCTATCCGCGGATCCGTTCCGCGATCATGGATTTTGCTGCGGCCACAATTCTGCGCGAAGCCGGCTTTGAAAAGTTTGACTGTGTTGCAGGTGGTGAAACAGCCGGGATCCCGTTTGCTGCGTTCTTGGCCGAGCGGCTCGCCTTGCCGATGATTTACGTTCGAAAGGCGCCGAAGGGTCACGGGCGCAATGCACAGATCGAGGGGTACATGCCGCAAGGCGCTCGCGTCCTGGTGATCGAAGATCTGACGACTGCCGGCGGCAGCATGTTCAAGTTTATCGACGCCATACGCGCGGCCGGAGGTATTGTGGATCATGCCATAGCCCTCTTCTTTTATGGAATATTTCCGCAAGCGGAGGCCCGCTTTGAAAATGGTGAGGTAGCCCTTCATCATATTGCCACCTGGCGCAATGTGCTGGCAGTGGCGCAGGATGAGAAGCTGTTTGACGACAAGACCCTGGGTGAAGTCGAAACCTTCCTCAATGAGCCGCTGGCCTGGTCCGGACGCAATGGCGGGGTAAGTGAGCTTTTGCTCTAGTCAACTGACAAAAGCTCGCGTATCGATTGGCTTTGCCGGGATCTTGGGAGAATTGTCATGATTTTATGCTGCGGTGAAGCGCTGATCGATATGCTGCCACGGGAGACGACACTTGGTGAAAGGGGCTTTTCTCCCTATGCCGGTGGTGCGGTCTTCAATACGGCGGTTGCGCTTGGCCGCCTTGGCCAGCCAACGGCGTTCTTTACTGGTCTTTCCAATGACATGATGGGCGACATCTTGCGTGACACACTGCGTGCCAGCAACGTTGATTTCAGCTATTGCGCAACCCTAGAAAGACCAACCACGATCGCTTTTGTCAAACTCGTCAATGGCCAGGCTTCCTATGCCTTCTATGACGAGAACACGGCAGGCCGGATGATTACCGAGGCTGACTTGCCAGATCTTGGTGACGATTGCGAAGCCTTGCATTTTGGCGCGATCAGTCTCATTCCCGAGCCTTGTGGGACGACTTATGAGGCATTGATGCGGCGCGAGCATGAGAGACGGGTGATCTCGCTTGATCCGAATATCCGCCCGGGTTTCATCAACGACAAGCAAAAGCATGTCGCGCGTATCCGTCGCATGGCCGCCATGTCGGACATTGTCAAATTCTCCGACGAAGATCTTGGCTGGTTCGGGCATGACGGAGATGAAGAGAGCCTTGCTCGTCACTGGCTGGACCAGGGATCCAAACTCGTCATTGTCACGCGTGGTTCAGATGGAGCAACCGGATACACGGCTGCTCACAAGGTGGCAGTACCGAGCCAGCGGGTCGACGTGGTCGATACAGTTGGTGCAGGTGATACCTTTGACGCAGGTGTGCTCGCGTCATTGAAGCAGCAGGATCTTCTTGCCAAAGCGAAGGTTTCGGTTCTGACAAAAGAACAGATTTCTGCAGCGCTTGAGCTTGGCACAAAAGCAGCTGCTGTCACGGTATCCCGCGCAGGGGCCAATCCACCATACGCCCACGAGATTGGCGTCTAGTCCCTGTTCTGATTAAGGACTAAACGCCGCTAGATTAGGCCTTGTCGGACATTTGCCCGCAGAGACAGGTTCTGTTGTCTGGCGGCAATCGCGATCAGCTTTTTGCCTTGGTTAACGCCTTGATCAATCCTTGAGTCGAACTGTCGTGGTCCGCGGCACTTGCCTTGCCTTCAATGACAGGCAGCAAGCCGGTAGCCAGCTCCTTGCCGAGTTCAACCCCCCATTGGTCGAAGGAATTGATACGGAAGAGCACGCCTTCGACGAACACGCGATGTTCGTAAAGCGCAATGAGGCGGCCCAGCGCGAAGGGTGTCAGGCTGTCGTAGACCAAAGTGATGGAAGGGCGGTTGCCGCGGAAGATGCGATGCGGGGCAATAAAGTTCGCCTGGGCTTCGTCCATTCCCTTCGACGTAAGCTGTGCCTTTGCTGCCTCCAGCGTACGTCCTTTCATCAGCGCTTCCGATTGTGCAAGGCAATTGGCAATCAACAGGTCATGCTGATGGCTGAGATGGGGCTCGAAGCTCTTGGCCGCAATCATGAACTCGGCAGGAATGATGCTCGTGCCCTGGTGAATGAGTTGGTAGAACGCATGCTGACCGTTGGTACCCGGTTCACCCCAGACAACTGGCCCCGAATGACCGTCCACTGTCGTTCCATCGACGGTGACGCCCTTGCCGTTCGATTCCATGTCAAGCTGCTGGAGGTAGGCAGGAAAGCGTGCAAGTCGTTGATCATAGGGGAGAATTGCACGAGAGGGGTAGTCGAGAACATTACGATGATAAAAGCCGATAAGGCCAAGCAATATCGGGAGGTTTTCGCGAACGGGTGCCTTGCGAAAATGGCTGTCCATGGCATGAGCGCCATCTAGGAAGCGACCAAAATTGTCAGCTCCTATCGCAATCATCAACGGCAATCCGATGGCAGACCAGATGGAATAGCGACCACCAACCCAGTCCCAGAACCCGAAGATCCGGTCACGGTCGATACCGAAGGCGGAAACCTTGTCGAGGGCTGTTGAGACCGCCGCAAAGTGATGTTTCACGGCCGGTTCGCCGAGCGCGTCGGCTATGAATGCGCGCGCGGTGGTCGCGTTTGTCATTGTTTCGATTGTGGTGAACGTTTTCGAAGCAATGATGAAGAGGGTTGTTTCAGCGTCCAGTTGCTTCAGCGTGTCGGCAATATGGGCGCTATCGATATTGGAAACGAAATGTGCGCGCGGTCCATCATGAAATGGCGCCAGTGCAAGTGTCGCCATGACAGGGCCAAGGTCAGAGCCGCCAATCCCGATGTTGACGACGTCTGTAATGTCTTTGCCTGTTGCACCTTTCAACGCGCCGGAACGGATGCCGTGGGCAAACCGGGCCATGGATTCAAGGACAGCGTTCACGTCTGCCATCACGTCCTTGCCGTCGACGAGAACCGGCGTGTTGCTGCGGTTGCGCAAGGCGGTATGAAGAACGGCGCGACCCTCCGTAAAGTTTATGGCCTCGCCATTGAACATAGCTTCCCGTTTTGCGACGAGGTCGGCTTTATCGGCAAGCTGTTCAAGCAGAGCCATGACCGGCTCATTGACCGCAGTCTTGGAAAAATCCATCAAAAGGTCATCGAAGGATACGCTGTAGCGACCAAATCGCTCGGGATCGGCTGCGAACGCTGCTCGAAGATCGGTGGCTTTCGTTGTTGCGGCGGTGTTTTTCAGGTCTTTGACGATAGCCTGCATGTCAGATCCTTGTGCTCCGAGGAGGAATGCACGCGAACCTATAAGCTTTTATCCTCAAATCAAGCTTTGCGCGGACGCGGTCAGCCACGTAATTCCCGGCGAAGGATCTTGCCGACATTCGATTTCGGTAGCTCAGTGCGGAATTCTATGTATTTCGGGCGCTTGTAGCGGGTCAGGTTAGCCGCGCAATGTGCATTGATGTCGTCCTCGGTAAGGTTGGGATCCTTCCTAACGACGAAGAGCTTTACGGCTTCGCCAGAATGTTCGTTTGCAACACCGATTGCTGCGCTCTCCAGCACCCCTGGGTGCATGGCGACGACGTCCTCGATTTCGTTTGGATAGACGTTGAATCCGGATACGAGGATCATGTCCTTTTTCCGATCAACGATCTTCGTGTAGCCGCGCGCGTCCATGGACGCCATGTCTCCTGAACGAAAGTAACCATCCGCTGTCATGGCTTCGGCTGTTTCGTCTGGTCGCTGCCAGTAGCCGGCCATGACCTGAGGCCCCCGGATGCAGAGCTCTCCGACTTCTCCAATCGGCAAGGGAATTCCGGCCTCATTGCGGATAGATAATTCAGTTGACGGAAGCGGCAGACCGATCGTCCCGGTAAATTCGTGGGAATCCAGTCTGTTGGCCGTTACGACAGGGGAGGTTTCCGAAAGTCCGTAGCCTTCAATGATGGCGTTTCCGGTGAGAGACTGCCAGCGATCCGCCACGGGCCGTTGGACTGCCATCCCGCCACCTAATACGAGGATCAGTGACGAGAAGTCCACCTTGTGAAAATCTGGATTGTTCATCAGGGCACTGAACAAAGTGTTCAAACCCGGGAAGATGTGAACCCTGTGTTTTTTTAATTCCTTCACGAATGTTGGAATATCGCGCGGATTGGCAATGAGAACATTGTGCCCACCCATCGCAATGCCCATCAATGAATTCACCGTCAGCGCAAAAATGTGATAGAGGGGCAACGCGCACGCAAATGTCAGAACCTCGGGCCTTGGTCTGTCACGGAACGCACTATCCAACCACAGCGAAAGCTGCATTTTATTGGCGATCAGGTTTGCATGCGTGAGCGTGGCACCCTTTGAAAGACCGGTGGTGCCACCAGTATACTGCAGGAACGCGATGTCGTGGCTTTCCAGCTCGACGGGTTTCAGGCTCTGATGTGATCCCTGCAAGATAATGTCCCTGAACGCGTGCGCAGAGGGAATTTCCCATGCCGGAACGAGTTTCTTCACCCTGCGAACAATCAGATTGACGACATGGCCCTTGAGGCCAAGCATGTCGCCCATCGCAGTTACCACGATGTGGCTGAGATCCGTGCGGCCTGTGACCTGTTGCACCGTATGGGCAAAATTTTCCAGCACGAAAATTACCTTTGCGCCGGAATCTCTCAACTGATGCTCAAGTTCACGTGGTGTGTAAAGCGGATTGACATTCACGACGATCAAGCCTGCGCGCAAGATCCCATAGGTTACGACAGGGTTCTGTAGAACGTTCGGCATCATGACCGCGACGCGGTCGCCCTTCATGAGACCCTTGCCCTGCAGCCAGGCTGCGACCTTTCGGGTCTCGGTTTCGAGCTCGTGATAGGTCATTTTTCGACCCATGCTCGAAAATGCAGTTCGGGATCCGTATTGTGTGCAGCTGCTTTCAAATAGATCTGCAAGTGACTTGTAGGAAAGTGCTGGAATGTCCGCCGGAACCGAAGGTGGATAGGAGGCGAGCCAGACCCTGTCCGGGCGCTCGTCTGCACATGCAGGCACTTCGGTCATTTGGCGCTCCCTTCCATATTCTAGTCAACGTTACTGCAACACGATCAGGACAGTCTTTCACATGGGCAACGACAGTACCATGCCATGTGCAAGTGACTTGGACCAAGTTTCTAAGCTTCATTACATTAACGTAAACGTTAATTATTACTACGTAGTGATTACATGTGATTAGCTATATTGGCCGCTTACGATGCGAGCAATCTTGGCTGCGTTCTGTCAGGTCACGTTGACCGATGCTGTACCCAGTGTCGATCTCACCTTCCAACCATTCTTGTTTGCTTAATTCCTTCGTGCAAAACGTAAGATGCGACGGCTGCATTCTGGTCGCTGCCGGGGAGAAAGATGTCCGATCCAACAGGTAAATCGGTGGTCCGTGATCTACGCCGTGAAGACCTGACGGCGGTTGCAAGGCTGTTTCAGGCAACCTTTCGAAGGCGGAAGAACCTGCCGCCTTCATTGGCGGGTTATCTCCATGAGGTATTTTTTGAACACCCTTGGTACGACGAAGAACTGTCATCGAAGGTGTTTGTCGATGGTAGGGGAGACATCACAGGTTTTGTCGGGGTTTTTCCCGCGCGCCTGGAATTGAACGGACAATATCTTCGTGCGGCATTTGCGGGAACGATGATGGTTGATCGTCCCGACTGCAATCCCCTTGCCGGGGCCCGTCTTCTGCGTGCTTTTCTTGCAGGCCCGCAGGATATTTCGCTGACAGAAACTGCCAATACCGTGGCGTTGGGGATGTGGCAGAAACTCGCATTGCCCCTTGAACTGGCCTACAGCCTCAACTGGTTACGGGTATTTCGCCCCGCATCGATGTCTGTGCAGTTGATGGAGCGGACCTCCTCGGCTGCCGCACTCTTGCGTCCGTTTGCAAATCTGACGGATCATTTTGGCGAACGTCTCGGCCTTTCCAGCTTTCGTACCACTCCAATCTCTGCGGCGGGCAGGATACGTTTTGAAGATGTTGATGAACGCGAATTTGCCTCCCGGCTTCTGACGCTGAAGGATATGTTCTCGCTCAGACCGCAATGGGATCGGCAATCACTTGCGTGGTTCCTTCAGCAAGGTGGACAGAAGCACATATTTGGACGGCCATTCTGGCGCATCGCTACCAATCGTACAGGCGAAGTCGTTGGTTGCTATGCCTATTTTGGTCGTCCGGGTCATATTGCCTGGCTGCTGCAGGCGCTCTGTAGTGCAGATTTGGCGAACGAGCTTGTCGATGATCTCTTTGCGCACGCCGATAAGCTTGGATGTGCAGGGATCCGCGGCGGGGGGCATCCATGGCTGATACCGGCATTGATCAGCCGCAAGACCGTATTCTACGGACGTGCTTTCTTCATAGCACACGCAAAAGACGACCGGTTGCTGCAACCTATCCGGTCTGGCGGTGCGCTCGTCAGTGGCCTCGCCGGTGAAAACTGGACACGTCTGATTGGAGATCACTTCGACTAGACGCCTCAGATATCGTGACAGCTACCTGTGCCGAGGGCTTCAACGCTGACAGGGGCGGGATCTCATTGACGAAACACTCGCGTGCGGCTTTTGCATGTTGCCCGAATATGACCTGCTGGCAGTCACCAGCATTGGGCTGAGATCGAGCGGGTATAATGCACTTTATACAATGCTTGTCGCTCCTGGATGTAATCTCCTCTGGAGCTTCAAAGTCTTCGATATCGCCTTCAGCATAATCTGCAAAATAGGATACTCCGCGTGGTCAGGTTCCACAGAGGCGACAGTGTCATGGCCAGCCCCGCGGTTGACGGGCTGTGGTAGACTGATATATCAACGCATATCAAAAGGGAGGAGCCTTAGATGAAACGTGCGAATCTGTTTTCCGCTGGCCTGGTTTTAACTGCTAGTCTGGTCGCGATGGTGCCGGCGATGGCCCAGCAATGGCCGGAGCGTCCAATCACGCTGATCGCACCCGCCGGTGCCGGCGGTGGTACCGATGCGA
>JAEWDP010000116.1 GCA_023390055.1 Pseudomonadota bacterium
TCAATCTCATAAAGACCATCAACGACAAGGCAAGCCTTAAAGTCAGGCGAAAGACCCTCGGCTGGAATGACGAATACCTTTATCAAGCACTGCTCGGATCACGAGAATGATTTTTCAAGCGATTCCCTTGGCATGCCCGGGCTTCGAGCTGGTGTTTCGTCCCTTGCAGGGGTTGGCTAGCCGGCGCCGGATATTGGCACCACACTGCCTGGACACAAGCTGAGCATGCCGATCATCATAGCACCTATGGGAGCGCATGGCCTGGCACACAAGTCAACTGAAATTGGTTCTGCAAAGGGAACGGGAAAAGCGGGCACGCTGTTGACGGTGAGCACCGCAGCCAACACGAGCATTGAGGATATCGCTGCCGCCACCCAGGGACCAAAATGGTTTCAGCTTTACCTGCATGACGATCGCGGCATGTCGCGCGAACTGTGCAACGCGCCAAGACTGCTGACTACTCCGCCATCGTGCTCACCATTGATGCCTTCGCGCCGGGTGCGTCGGATCAAACCGTTCGACTGGGATATTCTTTCCCCCTACTCTACCTATGGTGAATGCGGGAACCTCACAGTTCAAGAGCAGTCTCAGCTGGGATGATCTGGAGTTCATCCAGCAGACAACAGACCTTCCGATCATTCTGAAAGGTGTGATAGCGCCCGAACTGGCAAATGAAGCTGTCGAACGTGGCGTTGCCGGCCTGCAGGTCTCCAACCATGGTGGGCGTGGACTTGATGGCATGCCTGCTGCGATTGACCTTCTGCCAGGAATCGTGAAGGCAGCCAACCAGCGCGTGCCCGCGATCATGGACAGCGGCATTCGACGCGGAACAGATGTATTCAAGGCATTGGCACTTGGTGCCAGCGCAGTCGCTCCTGGACGTCCGGTTCTTTATGGCCTGGCGCTTGGCGGTTCAGCTGGCGTCGAGAGTGTCTATGATCGCATCGGCGCCGAATTAACGAGAGCAATGATGATTGCCGGCGTTGCGAACCTTTCCAAGATCAACGAGAGCTTTTTGTAAGAGGCACCGAACCCGAAGCCACAACAGGATCTCTGAATGCCGCTCCTTGCGTGCAATATCTCTTCTTCGTTCAGCTTTATTCGGAAGGAAGCGCGTAGCGAAGCACGCGAGGGTAAGCCCCCATCTGTTCCGCAAGCTGAGGTAGGAGATGTTTGCGCTGTATAGGTGTATGGCCCGACAACGAACCTTTCCTTTAGTATCCCGTTCCATGATCTGGCACGTCGTCATCCGAAAACACGGATAAGCGATACGAAGGCCCTCTTGCCCTAACGCAATTTTTACGGCGTTATGGTGAATAAGGAGTTCGTGTGCTTCCTGTTTTGCGTCTGCTGGCAGCGGGGCCTTCTGATATCGTTCTACGAGATGTTCATGCACCGACGGCTTCTTCCTGTCCTTTTGTCCACATTCCTTATGCTTTCGGCATGCAGCGCATCCGATTATGATGTCTTGAGCACGGCCTCGATCTCGCGCCCGAAATTCAAGGACAATGACCCGGTCGACTTCGGAAAGAGGCATCCGCACCAACACGATATCCATGGCGTCGACGTTTCCAAATGGAACGGTGCAATCGACTGGAAGACCGCCAGGAAATCGGGGGTTTCCTTTGCGTTCATCAAGGCAACGGAAGGTGCGGATCGTGTCGACAGCAGTTTCCAGGAGAACTGGCGCGGCGCCGCAGCCGCCGGCATTCCGCATGGACCCTACCATTTTTATTATTTCTGCTCGACGCCCGAGGAACAGGCGGACTGGTTCATAAAGACCGTTCCAAAATCCGCCGTGCGCCTGCCCCCTGTCCTGGATGCCGAGTGGAACCCCGCCTCTCCGACCTGCAGGCTTCGGCCTCCGCCTGCGACTGTGCGGGCCGTACTGCAGCGGTTCATGGATCGCATCGAGGCCCACTACGGCAAGCGACCGATCATCTACACCACCGTGGACTTCCATCGCGAGAATCTTGCCGGATATTTTGACAAGTATCACTTCTGGGTCCGTTCGACGGCTGTACATCCTGGGGAGACCTATTCCTCAAGGCCGTGGACATTCTGGCAATATACCGCAACAGGTGTCATTCCAGGTATCGACGGCAATACCGACATCAACGTGTTTTCCGGCACCCAGAACAGCTGGAAGGCATGGGTCGCTTCTGCTGGCGGATAATTTCATTGTTCTCGATCATTTCTGGGGATCCGGGGAATGCCCTCGCCGCCGTTCGGTCACAAAATGTGTCCAGAGCAGATTGAAAACTCGATTAGGAGCATCCAAATGTCTTTCCTTCGTCGTACGAGCATTGCTGCTTTCGCCATCGCCTGCCTTTCATCCACCGCGCTTGCCCAATCATGTGGCGGTGATCTCGGAGCCTTCCTTGATGGCGTGAAAGCAGAAGCCACGGCCCGCGGCATCCCGGCGGAAGTGGTCAATCAAGCACTCGCGGGTGCTGCCATCGACAAGAAGGTTTTGTCCCGGGATCGTGCGCAGGGTGTCTTCAAGCAGACATTCCTGGAGTTTTCACAACGTACCGTCAGCCAGGCCCGGCTTGATATCGGCCGCCAGAAGCTCAAGCAGTATGCCGATACGTTCGCCAGGGCAGAACAGGAATTTGGCGTACCGGCCGGTGTGATTGCGGCATTCTGGGCGATGGAGACGGATTTTGGTGTCGTCCAGGGCGACTTCAATACGCGCAATGCGCTGGTAACGCTCGCCCATGACTGCCGGCGGCCGGAGCTGTTTCGACCGCAATTGCTGGCACTCATCGAGATGGTCCAGCATGGCGACCTCGATCCGGCGAGCAATACGGGCGCCTGGGCGGGTGAGATTGGCCAGGTCCAGATGCTGCCCAAGGACATCATCGCCTTCGGGGTCGACGGGGACGGTGACGGCCATATCAATGTCAAGCAGAGTGCACCGGATGCGATCCTTACCGCAGCCAGTTTCATCCAGAGCCTCGGTTTTCGTCCAGGTGAGCCGTGGATCCAGGAAGTGACCCTGCCCGCGGACCTGCCCTGGGAAAGAACGGGGCTTGGCAACGAGATGCCCGCCAGCGAATGGTTTGCAATTGGGGTTGCACCGCGTGATGGCAATACCGGTTTTGGCAACCTTCCCGCAGCCCTCAACCTGCCACAAGGACGCGGAGGTCCTGCCTTTCTGACCTACCCGAACTTCAACATCTATCTTGAATGGAACCAGTCATACATCTACACGACGTCAGCGGCCTATTTTGCCACCCGCCTGATGGGAGCACCCGCCTACCAGAAGGGAAATCCGCAGCCAGGTCTCGATGACAATGCCATGAAGGCACTGCAGACGAAGCTGCAGGCGCTGGGACACGATGTCGGCAAGGTCGACGGGATCCTTGGTGCAGGTACACGTGCTGCCGTGCAAAAGGAACAGGCGCGTCTGGGGCTGCCGGCAGATGGCTGGCCAACACCGAATCTCCTGCAGGCTCTTTGAGAAAGTGACAACGTTTTGGGCCTGAATGCAAAGCGCAGAATGGCATCGGACGCCAAATTTGCGGACATCACTCTGGCACAGGTAGTGATGACAAGAGCCTACACCGGGGCCCGCGTAGAGCCCGTATCGCCCTGCGCTCAAAGACGCCGGATCTTGTCCGGCAGGAGTTCTACGGCATGCGCATGGCGCATTTTGCCATTCGCATGCCTGCTGCATGACACTGCCCTTCATGCGGGGGACGATCCAGATCGAACCTCCTTCATCCATGCTGTCAGGGTGGTTCGTCGCAAAATGACTGCGGCTGACACGCACGGGAATCGGGTGAACGCGAAATTCACTTGATGACGCTGACGAGGAAATCCTCATTCCAGCCGGCGCTGAGCCTTTTCGACGTCATCGATAGCTTGGCCGGATGGCGTCGCAGCAGGTTGTGAG
>JAEWDP010000135.1 GCA_023390055.1 Pseudomonadota bacterium
CGGCGGGTCTGTCGCAGTTTCTGGCGATCAAGGCTGTAGGTGAAGCGAGCTTCTTTGGGGTATACCTCGATGGTGACGAGACGCCATGCAGCCGGTGCCCGATCACGTGCAGCACCAAGCTTCATCAACAGATCATTGCGGCTCTGCTTCATTGCCGACAGCTCTCCAAGACGCTTCCAAAGCCATTTGAGCTGACGCCTGCGCATGGATCGCTCCTTGGCAACACGATCGACACTTTGGGCAAAGACATAGAGTTCGCCATCCTGCTGCAGGAGTTTTACTTCCACACCAGGGCGTACTTCGTGCCAGGGCTTGTCGAGCAGTTCTCGCTCCAGACGGGTCAACCTCTCTTTGGGCGTGCCAACCAGATACTGAACCGGCGGACTGGAGGTGCGCATCTCGGCAAGCACCTCCTCGGTCGGTATCCCCCTGTCCATCAGCCATGTGCGCCTTGCCTTGCCGTATTGCCGCTCGATCCTGGTGAGGAAATCGCGAAGTGTCGTCTTGTCTGCGGTATTGCCCGACATGACCTCATAGGCCAGTGGTAACCCTTCCGGTGTCACCACCAGTGCGATAACGACCTGGACGCAATCAGGTCGATGGTCGCGTGAATAGCCGAACTGCCGCTTGTCGCCCTCTGGGAATGGTGGCTCAGCCTCAAAGTAGGTGCTGGTCAGATCGTAAAGCAGGACATCAAAGTTGGCATTGAACAGGTCCTTCCAGCGTCCAACCAGATGATCGAACAGTGCCTCCTTGTGCTCCAGTAACAGGTCATGGCAGCGGTAGAGTTTGTGGATCTCGGCGAGGCGGAAGTCGGAGCCCAGCAGATCGGCCAGTGCCGTCCGCTCAAACCATTCCCTGTGCAACCGCCATTCGCTACCTGGTGCCAGAAGGCGATAGGCGACAAGGACCAGCAAGATCTGATCCCAACGGGTTCCCTTGCGACTGGGTGGCAGCCGCTCCAGCCAGAAACGGTCGAGCCCCAGTTCTTCCCATAACGACAGGGCCAGCCAGCAGGCACCCCATTGCCGCGGTCGGCATAACGTCAGCGCCGCTAGCTTCAGCCGAACAATGGACGCGTCGGGCAAGACGCCTTCACAGCGATCCTCGGGAAACAGCGCCAGGGTGCGCGGGCGCTGTTTGTCTGCATCGAGGACTTCAATGGTTTTACGCCAAGCCAGTTCCTGCGAACTGTTGATCTCACCAAGATAGAGGACATGCTTTTGGACGACCTTGCCACCGGCGACGCGCTTGTTCTCAACAACGCTCCAGTAGCGGTGTTCCTTGCCATCCTTCCTGCGAATCGTCGAGCGGAGAAACATGATGACTATTGATCATAGGCCGATTGTGAACCATGAAAACAGGGAAGGTCTTCACTACAGCCATTTTGGCTCTAGTTATTGCGGCGCACACAAGTGAAATCAACGGCTTGCACTTCTGAAAAAAGTGAAAATCGTCAAAATCCGAGTTGAATCGGCGAAGATCGGTTAGGCTGCCCTCGCGCACCTGACGGCGCCAGAGGGAAAGCTGGTTCGCAACAATGTCATGGCGGCGTGCAACATCAATGACACGAGCGCCAGGTACAAAGCTTTCTGCAACAATTCGAGCTTTCACATCATCCGACCAACGCCGATTTCCGCGGCGTGGCTCGACAACTTCGTAGCGACCAACAAACCCATCATCTGTCATGCAAATCTCCAGATAGTTCTGGAAATCTTCTCGCACACGCAGCAAGCCTCAGAATACAGCTAATTCAATGGGGCGGAGACGGCGCTTACGTTGTCGCCGAGTACAATCGGATATCGTGGTGCCTTAGCGAAAGGCCAAAGGATTACCTTCCCCGGTTCAACAAGGTTGATGCCGAGACCTATGACAGTTCCGACTGGAGCGTCCATTTCCTGATTGCAACGCTGGACTTCTCTGCAAAGCAGTGGCGGCCTGTCATCCGGGGTCACGCTGTAACAGGCGATATCATCGCGCCGATCCGCAAGCTCGATGACAAGCCGAATAGTCTGGTCGGCCATGAGGAAATGACTGCAGTTGCCGAGGCAATCGTCAATATCCGCAGCTACTTCATGCCGAAGCGTGTACGCGCTTCCAAGGCTGCAGCACGGCGCAGCGCATAGCAAAAGTCAACGCCTCATTCTGTGGGGCGCTCGTTGCGCTCACGATCTGTCTGCCATGTTGAATCAGACCCGCGGATTCCTGGCAACCCGCTGCGAGTCACGTTCTTCAAGCTTTGGTATTATTCGTAAGCGGTTAGCTCATGCCCTGGAACTGCAGGCCTGGTGGGATCCGCTAACCGCTTACAGTCGTTCTCACGCCCGGAGCCAGTCGTGATGAGAGGACAGCTTTCCACCGCCAATATGCCCTTGGCGACGCGGAGCAAGCGAGCCGGTCTCACGTTTGAGAATAACCAGGTTGTTTACGAAGCGTGGTGATACTCGGAAATGGCGGGCCGCTTCGCGATGCCCGCGCCCATCTTCTACATACGCAATCACACGTTCACGCAACGCAATCGGATGTGATTTTCCCATGATCGCCTCCTATCGAGGCAAAGGGAATCATAGATCGACTGATTTGGAAACCTGAATCTCATAACCGTCGACGCGCTTTAGTTTTTCGGGAACATGCACCTATCAGGAATCCACGAGACTTTGCCCATCGTCGCTTGGAAAAAAAAGCGCTAGTTATCAGGATTTGTAAGAGGCCGTGGAGGACGGCAGAAACTCGGGGCAGAGGTCGGCCATGCTTTCGCCCGGCATAAACCCGTGATTGCGCCATATGGAACGCCTTAAAGTACGCAATATCAGCGGTCCTTGTGGACGAGCGGCCTCCCTTATGGAAGACGAGTGCATCCCGGACAAACATTAAGGAGCCATGTTTCCGTAATCGGAGCGAAATGTCGTCATCTTCATGATATAGGAATATGTTCGGATCGAAGCGACCAACTTGATCAAAAATCCGTTTTGAAATTAATATTGCTGCGCCACTTAACACCGGGACTTCACAATCATGCTTTGGCCAACCGCGCTTCATATACTCATTGTGCGGTAGAAGGTAAGAGCGACGCTTGAAATATGGGTTACCATCATTGTTCGTAAACCGAGGATTGAAAGCAGATGCTTTTGGGTATTTTCGAGCGGCCTCAAGCAGTACGTCCAACGCACCGTCAGCCAAACGGGCGTCGGGATTGAGGAAGAGGAGCCAAGGTGTTTCCGCTTTGCTCGCACCTGCATTACAACCACGACCAAAGCCTTGGTTCTCTGCAAGTTGCACTATGTCAATCTTCTTCCTAGAGTCAATGCTGTCAAAGTTGTTTGTTCCAGCATTGTCAACAAGGATAATTGGGGTTTCGCGGGGGATAGAGTTGACCATTTCGCCAATGACGGCGTCGCTTTTATAGCAAACTGAAATAACGGTGATGTCGGTGCGCGCGAATCCGTTCATCTTACAGGTGCCCAAGTGGAGTACTCTTAGGCGCTGTTTCCTGGTGGTTACAAAGCCGTAATGCAATGGACTGTCGCCTCGGTGATAAGAGTGAGGACATGTGCGAGTGCATGGTGCAGCGAATTACGTTTTTCCCCGTTGCCGGCAACGTTAATATGCCGATATCTGCTGGACGTAGGTTATTGAGAGAAAATGCTCGGAACCAGACGATTAAGCCAGCTAAAATATGAGGATCTTTCAATAAGAGCTTCTGTGCCCCGGCGCGTGAGAAGATGCCCCTCATTTGCTTACGTTTATCTGAGACATGACGAGATACTGACCCTCTTCGAGAAAAAACGCTCATTAGACCCATGTATTCTAATCCGGTGGCCATCGGCGAAAGCTTTTACTGCCCGGGCATCGGGACCCTCAGCTAGAAGACATGCTAGAATATACTGAAGAATCCGCACATCTGACAGCGTTTCGCTACCATTCTTTACCGACAGCTCGCTATGTATTTTACAGATGGCATTACATTTATCGAAAGTCCCATCTTTTCGTGGTTGCATAAAGGACCCCCATATCACGTCGCCGATCTTGTTTAGCTATGATCTAGCAAGTTGGAAAAGAGTACAAATCTTAGAAAAACTTGTCCAATGGTTCCTCGAGAGGGCGGCTTTCCTTCTTTCACACTTGCTATCCTGCGAATCTACGTTGAAATACCAAGTTTGACCGAGCTGTGGCCTGTCGCAAAGACATAGCCGCAACAGACCTTTTCAAGGCGCATAGTCGAAGATTATCGCTATGTGCCTGTGCCAATATCCATCTTTTACAGGTGGATGTTAATCAGCTTCAACGCACTGTGTGACTACACGTTTGATATATCGATCACCGGGTCTGTTCTAGTCGATGCTGGAAGGGCGTTAGCCAAGGACAGTTCGATAGAATTCAGCATTCAATGCGAGAGTTCCTGCCGCATGAAAGTCTTCTGACAGGCCAGTTTCCATGAAATTCAAACTTTGATGCTAACCTACCAGCTTGCGAAGATAGTTTCCATAGTCGCCTCTGCCGGCGTTCGAAGCAATCTTGGCGAAGTCTGAGTGCGATATATAACCCTTTAAAAGAGCAACTTCCTCAGGGCAGGCAATTTTGAAGCCTTGCCTTTTTTCAAGCGTTCTTACAAATTCGGCCGCCTCCAAAAGACTATCTGGCGTTCCCGTATCCAGCCAAGCATACCCTCGGCCCATGATTGAGACTTTGAGTTTACCTCTATCGAGATAAACGCGATTGACGTCTGTGATTTCGTATTCGCCACGTGTGGATGGCTTAAGGTTTGCTGCAATATTTACGACTTCTGGATCGTAGAAGTAAAGACCCGTTACCGCCCAGCTTGATTTTGGAGCAGCAGGCTTTTCTTCAATAGAAAGCGCCTTCATGACATGATCAAATTCCACGACGCCATATCGCTCTGGATCATTTACGTGATAAGCAAAGACGGTTGCGCCGTCCCGTTGTCCGGCGGATTTCTCTAAAAGGTCAGCAAATCCATGACCATAGTAAATGTTGTCGCCGAGGATCAGGCATGAAGCGGATCCCGCAACAAAATCAGCGCCGATAACAAATGCCTGAGCAAGGCCGTCGGGCCGTGGCTGCACGGCATAACTGAGCGATAATCCCCATTGTGAACCGTCGCCAAGCAGAGCTTGGAATAGTGGCATATCATGTGGAGTCGAGATAATCAGGATTTCACGTATTCCAGCCAGCATTAAAGTTGTTAGTGGATAGTAGATCATTGGCTTGTCATAAACAGGGAGCATCTGCTTAGAAACCGCAAATGTCATGGGGTGAAGGCGCGTACCGCTGCCTCCAGCAAGAATAATACCCTTCATTGTCCGCTCTCCTTTAGAAGTCTCCTGACAGTGCGTTCGGCAGATGTCTTCCATCCCGGAAGGCGGATACCGAAAACACGTTGAAGCTTGCTGCAATCAAGTCTTGAATTCATGGGGCGTTTTGCTGGGGTTGAATAATGTGCACTTGGAATATCCCGGACATTGATCTGCCTACCTGTTTTTTCTTCAAGTATGGCGAAGATATGCCGCGCAAATCCTGCCCAACTGGTCTCACCGTTCCCGACAAGGTGGAAGGTTCCCCGTAACTCAGCAGAAGGATCCGAATGCATACGTAGTGCCATCTCGATGATCGCCAACGCCATGTCATCTGCCGATGTGGGGCAACCCACCTGATCTGCGACGACACTTATTTCGTTGCGCGTCTCGGCGAGCCTGAGCATCGTCTTTACAAAGTTGTGGCCGTATGGCGAATAGACCCATGCAGTTCTTACTATCGCGTGGTTCGAAGTCGCAGCCTTAACAGCCATTTCTCCTTCGAGCTTCGATCGGCCATACACGGACATGGGTCCAGTTCGGTCATCTTCGATATAAGGAGTGGACTTCAGGCCATCAAATACGTAGTCCGTCGACAGATGAATCACAGGAATATCAAGTGCCGCAGCAGCTTCAGCAACCGCACGCGCGCCGTTACGGTTTACCAAAAAAGCGAGATCTATTTCGGTTTCGGCCGTGTCAACGGCAGTATATGCGGCCGATGAGACCACCAGGTCAGGCATTGCTATCTGGAGCGCGTTAAAAACGGTTGGTGGTGAGGCGAGGTCAAGTTCTGGTCGTCCGAGAACGACTAATTCCACGCCTGGTCGGGAGACGCGCGTCAATGCGGTGGCGACCTGTCCAGTCCTTCCTGTTACAACTATCCTCATCTCAGGCATTCTTGACGATGCCGAGTCGTTCGCCCGCGTATACCCCGTCCCGCAACGGTTGCCACCACCAACTATTATCAAGATACCATTCGACCGTCTTACGAATGCCTGTGGAGAAGTTCTCTTGTGCTCTCCACCCGAGCTCATTCTCTAGCTTTGTTGCATCGATGGCATAACGCAAGTCATGGCCTGGTCTGTCCGCCACGTAGGTGATCAGGTTGGAATGCAACCCCAGGTGTGGCTGGATCTCATCCAGAATTCCGCAGATCTCCTTCACGACATCAATATTTCGACGTTCATTCCGTCCGCCAACATTGTATTTTTCGCCGATACGACCTTCCCTGACTATAAGCCATAGCGCCTTCGCATGATCATCCACGTAGAGCCAGTCACGAACGTTTGAGCCAGTGCCATAGATGGGCAGCGGCTTTTGATCCAAGGCGTTGAGGATTATTAGGGGGATCAACTTCTCGGGAAAATGGAACGGCCCATAGTTATTGGAGCAATTGGAAATGACAACCGGTAAGCCGTATGTGCGTTGCCATGCTGTCGCCAGGTGATCACTGGCAGCCTTAGAAGCCGAGTACGGGGAGGATGGATCGTAGGCAGTAGTTTCTTCGAACAGTCCATCATTGCCAAGCGAGCCGTAAACTTCGTCCGTCGAAACGTGTAGCATTCTAAAGGCTGCTTTGCGGTCTTCTGGCAAACCGTTCCAATACTGCCGCGCTGCCTCTAGTAACGTAAACGTTCCGTTGATATTCGTCTGGATGAAGTCTGAAGCTCCGGTGATTGATCTATCTACATGGCTTTCTGCTGCTAAGTGCATTACATAATCTGGCTGAAAGACTGCGAAAGCTTCATTAATCGCTGCTCGATCACAAATATCTGTTCGTTGAAAGCGATGGTTAGGTGCTTTCTCGATTAGCTTCAGTGAAGTAAGACTTCCTGCATAGGTTAGCTTGTCGATGTTCAACACCTCGACTCCTACTTGTCGTACCAGATATCGCACGAGCGCGGAACCAATAAAGCCAGCGCCGCCAGTTACTAAAACACGCATGGAGCCTCCTGGAACTCAATACTTGAAGAAAGTCGGAAGTTCGGACAAAAGAGGTTGTTGTTCGTCCTTCTCCGATAGAATATAATTCGCTGCTTCGGGCCAAGCAATCCCGATTTCTGGATCATTCCACTTCATGCCGCGATCATGCTCCGCACTATATGTTGCTGTTACCTTATAATTGATGACTGTATCATGTGTGAGTGTCATGAAACCATGGGCAAAACCGGATGGAACCCAAAGTTGATCGCCATTGTCGGCGGAAAGCTCTGCCGAAACCCACAGACCAAATGTTGGTGATCCAGCCCTGATATCAACTGCCACATCAAGTAGTGCGCCGCGCGTACAACGAACAAGCTTACCTTGAGCGTACGGGGCAAGCTGAAAATGCAACCCACGAACAGTCCCAGCGCAAAAAGACAGGGACTCGTTGTCTTGATGGAACTCCACGTCTGAGATGTTTTCTTTGAACCAATCATCTTTGAAAATTTCAGTGAAGTAACCGCGTGCATCCCTAAAGCGTCTGGGTTGGATCAATTTCACTTCAGGTATCGAAAGATCTATAAATCGCACGCTGCAATCTCCACATAAGAAGGCCAATACTTCTATTCAACAAGTTTCAAATTGCTAAAATTACTCGGCTACATTTGCCGCAGGCAGGAGTTGCAATTCGTAGAGTCTGCGATACGGCCCGTCTCGCATCAGCAGAGTTCGCTGTGGCCCTTGCTCAGTGACCTTGCCATTCTCCATGACCACGATGTGGTCGGCAGTTGTGATGGTCGATAGCCGATGAGCGATCATGATTGTTGTTCGATCTTTAGTCAGACGTGCGAGCGCGTCACGAATCTGCGCTTCGGATTCGGAATCGAGTGCGCTTGTGGCCTCATCAAGAACGAGAATCTCCGCGTTCCTTAGCATTGCTCTGGCAATCGCGATTCTTTGCTTTTGGCCACCAGATAAATTGCCCCCATTCTCTCCGACATCAGTATTGTATCCATCTGGTAGATTTAAGATAAATTCATGTGCATTGGCCGCCTTGGCAGCACTAACAATTTCGGCTTCTGCCGCTGCACGTTTTCCAAGAGCAATATTGTGTCGGATGCTTCCAGCGAACAGAAACGTATCCTGACCAACATAGGCCATCTTCTCCCGTAGTGAGGAGAATTTCAGATCCTTAAGGCTGATACCATCGATCTCAATGGTTCCGGAGAGCGGATCGTACAGGCGCATAATGAGGTTAATGAGCGTGGATTTGCCTCCTCCAGAAGCCCCAACAAGTGCAGTTGTCTTTCCTGCAGGGAAATTCAGACTAAGAGATTGAAAAATCGGATGCGCGGCATTGTACCCAAAAGTAACGTTCTTGAGGGCCAAGCTTCCCTTTCCCGGTGGTAAGTCCACTGCACCTGCCTTTTCGGTCATGGTGATCGGGGTATCGAGTACCTCGTACATCATCCGGACTCCAATAAGTCCCGTCTCGAGGCCGATGCGCATTCTGGCCAGCCGCTTAGCGGGCTCGTATGCGAGTAACAAGGCAGCAACAAAAGACATCAGTTCGCCGGGTGAGGCTCCACTTTCCAGAACCCAGATGCCATTGAGCGCAATCACCCCAGCAATAGCAAAGCCGGACAATGTTTCCATAATGGGGCTCGACGCCGCCTGAAGTCGTGCGATGCTATTTGAGCGGGCCTCGACGTCGCTCACGTATTTTTGCATACGTGCTTGCATATGAGCTTCGAGGCCAAACGTCTTGATAACTTTTATCCCGCCGGCTGTTTCTTGTACATTTTCGATAATCTTGCCAAGGGAAGCGAGTTCCTGCTCCATCAACGCTCGGACTTTTCCTGTGAGAAATCTTACTCCCAAGATGGCTAACGGTCCGATAATTGCGGAAACCAAGGAAAGCGTTGGTTGTTGGATAACCATAACGGCCATCAAGCCGATTAATGAGAATAGATCACGAACGAACGAGGTAACAATCAAGTCGATGACCGACCTTGCTGCCTGCGCATTCGTTGTCAGGCGCATCAATAATTCTGAAGAAGGGAACCGTGAGTAGAATGCTACATCCTGCTTTAAAACATGCGCAAATATGCGTTGCTGTGTTATCGCGATAATATTATTTCCGGCCTTATTTAGGAAAACTTCCTGCACATAAGATGCAATACCCTTGATTGCGAAGATTATAGCCACCGCTGTTGCAACACCGAAGACCAGGCCAAGGTCCTTCGATACGACGGTTGCATTCACGACGTCACGAAGCATCCAGGCTGTAGCCGATGTCATCGCTGCCACGACCAGCATTGCTCCCATTGCGATACCGTACCATGGCCACTGTTTTCTAAAATTTTCTGACAGGAGCCGCCCTAAGAGGGATTTATTCGCTTCGGAAATGAAGTTTTTCAGCATAGTCGGTTCCGGGCTCTAATCCTTGAGCGTATCCCTTCGGGCGTTTCGTAGCCAGATGGAAAAATTGTATTGGTGTTCGAATTTGCGCCTTTTTGGATTGTCAGAAGGCAAAATGCAAGACCGGTTATCTCGAAGCGTCAGGGACGAAACCCGTTCGTGGGGAAAGGCCCCAAATTACCTCTTGCGCGTTCTGGCGCTGTGCGATTGGACTGGAATAGACAACCGCGTCTGATGTGCCGAGCCGAGTCGTTGAGGTCGAGAGTTGGCTGGGGAACCTGGATTCGAACCAGGACTAACGGAGTCAGAGTCCGTGGGTCTACCGTTAACCTATTCCCCAAGAAGCAGCACGACACAGTCGAGCGCCGCTCACGTGGGCGGCTTATAACCACAAAGCTTTGTTCGATGCAAACATCTTTTGCGAAAAATTGCCTCTTTCATAGGGGCAACGAGAGTTGAGCAGGCTCGGGTAACGAAAAAGCCGTTGGCTAAAACAGTTGCCGCTGGTATCCTCGCGCCAACGAAACAATAGACGCCAGCTGCATGCCTTTGAAAGGTGTTGCGCGGCGAGATGGACAGTAAAGAGATGGACCCCGATAGCGGCGGAAAGCCGCGAGAAGGCGGGGCGTCGGCTGCAGGGCGTGGCGAGGGAAAAAACACTCGCCGTCGTAAGGCGAAGCGGAACGGCAAGCGCCGTCATGCAGCGTCTTCTGCGCCTGACGGGCAAGCGCAAAACGCGCCCCCGGCTGAGCGCGCGAGCACAGGCGATGCCGTTAGCCCTTCAAAGAAGCGCAAGCGCCGACGCGGCCGTACGACTGTAGCAGCCGGTGTTCAAGGCGAATGTATGACGATTAATGTAACTGCGGTTGCATCTTCGGCCAGTGATAGCGGCGCTGTCCACCCGGATCGCGGCAAGCCGCGTAAACGTCGTCGGAAGAATCGTGGAGGACGCGTGATCCAGGGCAGATCGCTTACTCACGCGAAGGCAGGGCCAGCGCTCAACCCTTGCACTCCGGTGCTGACGCAGTCTCAAAAGCCTGTTGGTCCAATGCTTCACAGGCAGGGATCGGATCAATCGCGCCCATATCATCGCGAGGACTTCTATGCGGCCCTTGATCTTGGTACTAACAATTGCCGGCTTCTGGTTGCACAACCAACCCGGCCGGGACAGTTTCGCGTCGTTGACGCTTTCTCCCGTATCGTGAGGCTGGGGGAGGGGCTGGCCGCGAACAATCAACTCTCTTCGGGAGCAATGGATCGCGCCGTTGAGGCTTTGAAAGTCTGTGCGACAAAGCTTTCAAATCGGCCAATTCGCAAAATGCGCCTGATTGCGACGGAAGCCTGCCGTTCGGCGCAAAACGGTGAGGAATTTCTCGATCGGGTCATTCGGGAAACCGGTCTGAATCTGGAAATCATCGATCGTGAAACCGAGGCACGCCTCGCGGTTTCAGGATGTGCATCGCTCGTTGGTCGCGAAGCCCGTTCGATTGTACTTTTCGATATCGGCGGTGGGTCGTCTGAAATTGCAGTTCTCAGGATTGGTGAGAACCGCTCAAACCGGCTTGCGAACCATATCACCCATTGGACTTCGCTACCTGTCGGCGTCGTGACACTGTCGGAGCGCCACGGCGGTCGTGATGTCACGCCTGAGGTTTTTGAGGCGATGGTCATTGAAGTCGAGCATATGCTGACAAGGTTTGATTGTCCGCCACTTGATGGTCTGCATCGATCGGAAACAAACGGCTTTTATCTGATCGGGACGTCCGGCACAGTCACCACGCTCGCGGGTGTTCATCTCGATCTTCCGCGCTATGACCGCCGGAAGGTTGATGGGCTTTGGCTCTCCAATGCGGAGGTAACAGCAATGCAGGCAAAGCTCTTGTCCTGGGATTTTGCAGGGCGTGCGGCGAACCCTTGTATTGGTCCTGACCGTGCCGATCTCGTGCTTGCTGGCTGTGCAATCCTGGAGGCCATTCGCAGGCGTTGGCCAAGTCCGCGCATGCGGGTGGCTGACCGGGGTCTGCGTGAAGGCATTCTGACTGACATGATGGCGGATGATGGAGCATGGCGGCGTACGCGTGCTCGACACCTGGAGAAAAGCCGTGAAGCGCAAGGAGCGCGTCGATGACGAAACCGCCTGTGGCAACCAATAGAACCGGTCGTAAGCTTGGCCAGAAGGTCAAGAAGGGCAAGCTGAAGGCGTCGTCACGCCGCTGGATCGAGCGCCATATCAATGATCCTTATGTTCAGCGGGCAAAGCTTGAAGGGTACCGTGCGCGGGCTGCCTTCAAGCTTCTTGAAATCGACGAGAAGCACCAGATCCTGAAAGGTGCACGCCGGATCATCGATCTTGGTGCCGCTCCCGGTAGTTGGTCGCAGATCGCCGCAAAGGTCACCGGCTCCACAGACGAGGATGTTCGGGTGGCCGCAATCGACTTCCTGGAAATGGCACCGCTTCCAGGTGTGAAAATTCTCGAGTTGGATTTCCTTGAGCCCGAGGCTCCAGGGTTGCTGGTGGAAGCAATTGGCGGAGCGCCAGATCTCGTCATTTCAGACATGGCCGCACCAACGACTGGGCATCAGAAGACCGATCACTTGCGTACCATGCATTTGTGTGAAGTCGCAGCCTACTTCGCCGTTGACGTCCTGAAAGAGGGTGGTCACTTCCTGGCAAAGACGTTCCAGGGTGGGACCGAGCGGGAATTGCTCAACATGTTGAAGCAGAACTTCCGCCAGGTGATTCATATCAAGCCTGGTGCATCCCGCTCGGAATCGGTCGAAATGTTTTTGCTTGCCAAGCATTTCAAGGGTCGGAGGCTTGAAGTGGAGACCGAAACGCCTGAGGTCTGATCTATTCGGCGGCTTCGGTTCTCGCGCGTAGTCTGTGTCCTGAGGCCATCGATCCCGCATGCCGCTTGAGGGTCAGCAGAGGAACGGCTGCAAACAAAGATACGCCTGCCACGACGAAAAACGCCAGATGGAAGTCTTCAAGCTGAAGATGTGAACCGGACAGGATTGACGAGGCTTCAAGCATCAGCGCGGCAAAGGCAACGCCGAGTGCCAGGCTGACCTGTTGCAGGACAGATGCAATCGAAGTTGCCTGGCTGGCCTGCCGGTCGTCGATTTCCGAATAGCTGAGGGCATTGCTGCCGGTGAAGAAGAATGAGCGGCAGAGCCCCGACATCACCAGAAATGCAATAATGAGCGCATGGGATGTTTCAGGGGTGAAGAAGCCGTTGATGGCGGTCGTTGCAGAGCCGAGGATGCTTGCCGCGATCAGCGTCACCTTGAAGCCCGTTGCGGCAAAGACGCGCCGTGCAATGAACTTGACCATCAGCGCACCTATCGCACTGGCAAAGGTGATCATGCCCGCCTGAAATGCATTGAGGCCAAAGCTGAGTTGCAGCATCAGCGGCATCAGAAAGGGGATCGCGCCTGTCGAAATGCGGTAGATCGTGCTGCTTGTCATGACGATTCGAAACGCGTCATTGCGGAAGATTGCAAAGCTCAGGATAGGGGCCGGGTGGCGCAGTGCATGGCGCACATAGAGGACGCCGCACAGGATCCCGAATAGTGTGATCGCACCACCGAACGCAGGTGGCAAGGCGGGTAGGCTGATGACGGATAATCCGAAGACTGCTCCGGCCGCGGCCATCGAGGCCAAAAAGAACCCTGCCCAGTCGATCGGCGGCGGGCGTATGGCTCCAATCTCTGGAAGGTATATGCCGGACAGCCATATGCCGAGTAAGCCGATCGGCACATTGATCAGGAAGATCCACTGCCAGGTAAAATAGGTGGTGATGAAGCCGCCGATTGGAGGGCCGGACAAAGGGCCTATCAGGGCAGGGATGGTCAGAAGTGCCATCGCGGACACAAGCTCGCTTCGCTTGGTCGTCCTGAGCAATACGAGCCGGCCAACAGGCGACATCATTGCCCCGCCCATGCCCTGCAGAAAACGTGAAAGGACGAAGGTTGGAAGCGAGTTGGATACGGCGCACAAGACAGATCCGATCATGAAGACGACGATTGCCAGTCGAAAGACCTTCTTTGCCCCGAAACGATCGGCCATCCAGCCGCTGATAGGAATGAAGATCGCCAATGCCACCATATAGGAGGTCAGCGCCAGTTTCAGCGTGATCGGGCCGACACCAAGGTCAGCCGCGATCGCTGGAAGCGCAGTCGCGATGACAGTGGAATCCATTTGCTCCATGAAAAGAGCGACGGCGAGGATTAAGGGGACGATCCTGTTCATTCGTGGCCGATCCGTAAGCAGGTGCATCGTCTGTAGTCCGGGAGAGCGGGTTTGCCAATATCCGGTGATGCTATCCATCACGTCTCTGTGACAGCACTTTCCCCATCCCGACTGTCGATTATCTACTGCGACACCGTGGACAGATGGGTCCGTTTGCAAAGTGAGGGAGGTTACAATGAGCATGCCGATAGTTAGCCGACGAGCGCTTCTGGGTTCCGCAGGTTTGGGTGTAGTCGCAGCACCTGCATTACTGAAGTATCCAGCAATGGCACAGGAAACGAAGCAACTCGAGATAGACCGGGCGATGCCGCCACAAACCAATCGGTTCTCTCTTGGAGAATTCGAAGTCTTCGTGATCAAGGATGGCGCGCGCCCGTCTGGAGCCCCTAACGAGACCTTTGGGACGGATCAGTCGGCAGAAGAGGTCAGCGTGCTGCTGCAAGAAAATTTTCTGCCGGCTGACCAGTTTGTCAACAGTTTCTCGCCGGCCCTGATCAATACGGGAAGTGATGTTATTCTGTTTGATACTGGTCTCGGTGAAGGTGCCCGCGCTCAAGGTGGTGGACAGTTGATTGAGGGTCTGGCCGCCGGTGGCTATACGCCAGAGGATGTGACCGTCGTCGTGCTTACCCATATGCACGGCGATCACATTGGTGGCCTGATGGAAGGTGGAAACCCGGCTTTTGCAAATGCGCGCTATGTTGCGGGGCAGGTGGAATATGATTTCTGGACCGATACGGCGCGTGCAGGCACCCCGGCCGAAAATAGCCACAAGGCCGTGTTGACCAATGTGAAGCCACTGGCCGAAAAGATGACTTTTATTGACGATGGCGCAGACATTGCTCCAGGCATAACCAGCATCGCGGCCTTCGGCCATACGCCGGGTCATCTGATCTTCAATGTTGAATCGGGTGGACGTCGGCTGGTTCTAACCGCAGATACTGCAAACCATTTTGTGCTGTCTCTGCAACGTCCCGATTGGGAAGTCCGTTTTGACATGGACAAGGCAGCGGCCGCCCAGACCCGTACCAAGGTCTTTGACATGATTGCGGCCGATAAGGTTGCCTTCCTCGGCTACCACATGCCGTTTCCGGCAGTGGGTTTTGCAGAAAAACTCGACACTGGCTTCCGGTTCGTGCCGAAGAGTTATCAGTTCGAGCTGTGAAGCTTGCTGCAAGATCTGCAAAATCCGGAGGTCTCCCTTCGGGTTTTGCTATTCCCTTACAGTCATGAACGTGTTACCTGCCCTCGCCAACTTCCGAGTAATAATCCCGAGAGCACCCGGCGGACATCCGAGTCGGTCCGTGAGCGGTTTCTCATTTTCTGACCTAAAGGAAATTGGCCATGGCACGTATCATTGAATCGGCAACCGGCGCAGATGCGCTAACCTTTGACGACGTGCTGCTGCAGCCCGGCCATTCTGAAATCATGCCCGGCCAGACCAATATCGCCACGTCGATTGCCCATGACATTGACCTCAATCTGCCGATCCTTTCCTCTGCCATGGACACAGTCACGGAAAGCCGCCTCGCCATTGCCATGGCACAGGCGGGTGGCATCGGCGTCATCCACCGCAATCTCACACCTGTCGAGCAGGCCGAAGAGGTTCGTCAGGTGAAGAAGTTTGAAAGCGGCATGGTGGTCAATCCCGTGACGATCGGCCCCGATGCATCGCTTGCAGAAGCACTGGCCCTGATGAAGGCGCATGGCATTTCCGGCATCCCGGTCGTGGAGAACGGCGGTGACGGCGGACATAAGATTGGCCGTCTCGTCGGCATACTGACCAACCGCGATGTCCGTTTTGCCTCGGATCCTGCCCAGAAAATCTATGAACTGATGACCCGTGAGAACCTCATCACAGTCAACGACAATGTCGATCAGAATGAGGCCAAGCGTCTGCTCCACAAACACCGGATCGAAAAGCTGCTGGTCGTCGACGGGCAGGGGCGCTGCGTTGGCCTCATCACCGTCAAGGATATCGAGAAATCACAATTGAACCCCAACGCATCAAAGGATGCCCAGGGGAGACTGCGGGCTGCTGCGGCAATCAGTGTTGGCGATGACGGCTTTGAACGCGCCGAGCGACTGATTGAAGCCGGTGTCGATCTTCTGGTCGTGGATACCGCGCATGGCCATTCACAACGTGTGCTCGATGCCGTCAGCCGTGTAAAGAAGCTCTCCAACTCGGTTCGCATCATGGCGGGCAATGTCGCAACCGCCGACGGAACCAAGGCATTGATCGATGCAGGTGCCGATGCAGTCAAGGTTGGTATCGGTCCAGGTTCCATCTGTACCACACGCATCGTGGCAGGTGTCGGCGTTCCACAGCTCGCCGCCATCATGGCGGCAGTCAGTGCCGCGCGCGATCAAAACATACCGGTCATTGCCGATGGCGGCATCAAGTTCTCCGGCGATCTTGCAAAGGCGATTGCGGCCGGTTCATCGGCTGTGATGGTTGGCTCGTTACTTGCCGGAACGGACGAAAGCCCGGGTGAGGTCTATCTTTACCAGGGGCGCTCCTTCAAGGCTTATCGGGGGATGGGGTCCGTTGGCGCCATGGCCAGAGGATCGGCTGATCGCTATTTTCAGGCGGAAGTGCGCGACACGCTGAAGCTCGTTCCGGAAGGCATTGAAGGTCAGGTTCCCTACAAG
>JAEWDP010000161.1 GCA_023390055.1 Pseudomonadota bacterium
TCAGCAACCAGATTGCCCATCGAGCATTCCTTGGCCCGGCAGACTGTTCGATCGCCGACAATGATATCTTCTGAAGAACCGACGATCTTTGACTTCAGTTCTTCCAGCGGGGCGCCGAGTTCCTTGACCTTCGCAACAAGTCCAGCATCCGGCACGATCGAGGCGTCTAGAAGTTGCGGGGCGCCTTTCGATGACTTGATTACCCCATTGTCATCAAACACAATCTGCAGGTTGCCGAGATACTTCGAATAGGCATAGGCCTGGACAATCGGAACATCAGAGCCGCCGGGATTCTTGACCAGCGTTGGATATGGCCCTGCGGCATTGTCGTCCGTGCTGGAAAGCAAAGTATGGCTATGCCCGCCCACGATCACGTCGATACCGTCGACCGCCGCGGCAATTTCCTTGTCGCGCTCGTAGCCGACATGCGAAAGGAGCACGATCTTGTTCACACCTTGCTCCTCGATTTCGGTAACAGCCCGTCTCAGATATTCAATCTCATCTTCGAAATGGATCGAATCGCCAGGTGCCGAAGTCTCGTCGGTATCAGTCGCGAGAACGGAAACGACCGCGACCTTCTGGCCACCAATGTCCTTTACAATGTAGCCTTTGAACTTGCTGGCAAGCGGGCTATTGTCCGCGGCAACCGTATTTCCGGAAATGATCGGGAACTCCAGTGCGTCAATGAATTTCAGGAGTTCTTCCGGTCCGTCATCGAACTCGTGGTTCCCGATGGCCATCGCATCGAACCCGATGTCATTCATGAAGTCGGCGATGGGGCCACTCTTGTAAGTGCTGTAAAACAGTGAGCCCTGGAACTGGTCACCGGCGTCAAGAACCAGCACATTGCTATCCTTCAACGAAGCCCTGCCGGTGTCGATTGCCGTTTTGACGCGGGCGATGCCGCCGAAGCATTCCTTCTTTTCGGCCTCCTCGGCAGTGCAGGTGGAATCATACTTGTTGATCTCCTCTATACGGGAGTGAAGGTCGTTGATGTGCAGGATGTTGAGTTCGTAATCAGCGAACGCTGGAGTGCCAAGGAGGGCCATTGCCGAGGCGGTCATTAATCCCAGCCTCAATGTCTTCATCTTCATCATCATCTCTCTCCTGATTACGGGATGTGCAATCCTGTCGTCCCATCGGCCGTGACGGAGATGATGCTTTCATTATGGATCAGGGACATCAAGAGAAATGTGGTGATGCGCAACAAGCCTCGTTGCGGCGGTGCAGAAATCCTGTCTTCGCCAAGCTAGCAATTAGGACCATCAAGGAGGTTGAAAGCTCACACGAGAAGAGTGCTTGTCATGACCTTGTGGTACTTCCCGCGTCTAACGCCGGGAGCTTCTTCCTCCTTTACAGGCAACTGCACCGTGCGCTGGGCGCCGGCTTATGCCGCCTTCGGAGACATCCCCACGTTGCTACCGCGTACGACCTATTCCTTCGTCCGCAGTTACGTGATGGTCATTGCTTCAGCGTCAAGGGCGTGAACCGCACTACAGCTGCATGCCCAGCTCCGCTCTTTCAGCGTGATGCTGTCGTTGCAGAACGAGCAGAGCAGATCCTCAAAGTTGCCTTCGGCGAAAATGTCCGAAACCCGCTCTTCAGGTTTAGGCGTTTCCAAAAGGTTGGATAGTCAACTGCGCCGTGTCAGCGAGAACTGTGCGCCGCTATCTTGCGTGCAGTTCAACTGGTTCACTGTCACCAGCGCACAATTGACGCGCGACTGTGTGTTTCGAACCAGTGACGTCATGTTGATCTCGACGAGCGTAGGAGACTTGCTGATGTACGTGCCGGACGCCAGAAGGGCATTGCTGTCGGTCGATCGAGTGTTGAAGGTGCCGCCCTGAAAGGTCGACACGATTCCGTTCGGATCGGTCCACGTGCCTTCGACGCCCTGCGGCTGAGACTGTTGTTGCGGCAAACGAGGTGGCGCCGAGGAAACACAAGCAGTGAGCGTGGCGACGGCGATGAGCGCAAGGCTCGCTTTCAATTTCATGGATAATGTCTCCCGCGATTTAACCGTCAAAAGCGATGGTACGCACTTGTATCTAATGCAGATTAAACAGTTGCACAGCTTTTTTCACGTCTTTCAACAAAGGAAACGTCGAAATTGGGGCGACTTTTTGCAAAGACGTGTCGAAGTTCAACGCACAAGAGTATTGCGGAATTGCCACGGATCGGATCTGTCGATGTCCTCAGGGAAAAGTCCAGGCCGGCCTTCGAGCGGTGTCCAGTCCGTGAAATGACCACCAACAGGGCCGAGATAAGGACGCTGAATGTCGAGGCAGCGTCGGTAGTCCACTTCATCTGCTTCAACAATGCCCGCATTTGGGTTCTCCAGAGCCCATACCATACCCGCAAGCACTGCCGAGGTGACTTGCAGCCCCGTTGCATTCTGATAAGGCACGAGTTGACGTGCTTCCTCAAGCGACAGACTTGAACCATACCAGTAGGCGTTCATCTTGTGGCCGTAGAGCAGGACACCGAGTTCATCGATCCCGTCGATCAATTCATCCTCGTCCAGGACATGCTGGATGGTCTGCGCATTGCCTCCATTACCAAAAAGTTCGTGCAACGACAGAACCGCGTCATTGCAGGGATGATAGGCATAATGGCAGGTCGGTCGGTAGGCGACGTTGTCGTTCTTATCGCGAACCGTAAAATAGTCGGCAATCGAAATGGATTCATTGTGCGTAACAAGGAAACCATATTGCGGACCTACGGTCGGGCACCAGGTTCGCACCCGTGTGTTCGCGCCTGGCTGCTCAAGGTAGATTGCGGCTTTGCAACCACGTTTCTGCTTCTTGGCGTTCTTCGGCATCCAGCGCTCGTGCGTACCCCAACCGAGTTCGGCCGGTTGCACGCCTTCGGCGATGAAGCCCTCTACCGACCATGTATTCCAAAATGCTCCAAGCGGTTTTGGTGTTTTCGCACGTTGCGTGTCGCGCTCGGCGATATGGATGCCCTTTATGCCGACCTTCTTCATCAGCCTCGCCCAACCTTTGCGGTCATCGACAGCTGGCTCAGTAAACGTAAGTCCAATTTCGTCGGTAATGTTGATCAGTGCCTGCTTGACGAACCAGGAAACCATGCCTGGATTTGCACCGCAGGCGGATAGTGCCGTCGTGCCCCCCGGTCTTTTCGCTTTTTCCCTGCGAACAGTTTCACGCAGGGCGTAGTTGGTTCGTTGCGCGTTTTTGACCGATGTGTCGAAATAGAAGCCGAGCCAGGGCTCGACAACTGTATCAATATAGAGGACGTTCAGCCGACGGCAAAATTTCATCAGGTCCAGCGAACCGGTGTCGACGGAAAGATTGACGCAGAAACCCTGTCCGACACCGTTCGTCAGAAGTGGCTCCAGCAGCGTCTTGTAGTTTTCTTTGGTTATGTGTTCCTGGATGTGCTTTACGCCATGCCGGGCTAGAAGCCCGGCTTCATCATCACGTGGCTCGACGACGACCATCCGGCTCTTGTCAAACTTGAAATGGCGTTCAATGAGGGGCAAGGTGCCGCGGCCGATCGAACCGAAGCCGATCATGACGATCGGTCCTGTAATCTCGCCATGCACGGGGTAGGATTGCTCAGACACGTCTCTCTCCTTCACCGCGTGGGCATCGCGCCGCTGCACCGCTCGGGCAGAGGAGACCGATGGAAACGCCAAATTGCAACCCCAACGTTCTAGATCATCGAGCGTGCATGCCGCAAGCCCAAGATTATCTCATGGAAACAGAATGTTCCGCGGGTGAGTGGTTGTCGTGACAGCGTCACAACAGGACGGTCACGAGAAAGAAGCAGAGCGTTTTGCGACCGTGTTTCAAGCCTCCAGTAACCAATTTTGTGACGGCAGGGCGTTCAAGAATTCAGTTGGTGGAGAGGAGCTTGGCCGGGATGAGACCGCGAAGCGCGTTTCCGACATAGAGCTCACCGATACTCAGGTCCGACACCGTCAATACTTGCGAACGTGCCTTGCCTTCGCGAATTAATTCCGCTCTCAAGATGCCTGGCAGCAGGCCACAGGACAAGGCTGGTGTCAGCAATATCCCGTCTGCATCCTTGACAAACAAATTGGTGATGCTGCCCTCGCAAACCTCGCCCCGTTCGTTGAGCAGAACGACCTCGTCCGCTTCGTCTTGCCGGAAATGTAAGCGGGCAGCGTCGTGGACCTCACGTTTAGTGGTCTTGTGGCGCAAGAAGGGATTGTCGCAGGCAAGCCGCTGTGGAGCGATCCGCAGCCGCCAGACGTCACCTTCGGACACCTCAATGAATGGTGTTGTTGTAACGTCGACCTCACCATGAACGGTGGCGGTCAAACGGACCCGCAAGGGCACGTCTCCGCCGACAGCATAAGTGATGGCTCCGAGGAGGTTGTCCGGCTGGCGAAAACCGAGGGCATGTGCCGAATGACGCAGGCGGCGGATGTGTCGGTCAAGCCGAAGAAAACCCTCCCTAGGTTCCCAGCGCAAGGTCTCGATCAGCGCAAGATCTCCTGACCGGATAGAGCGAACCGTGCTTTCAGAAGACATTCTTCATATTCCGCTTCGACGTTGGAATCGAATACGATCCCTCCGCCAACATTGAAAACGGCATTGCCATCATTGAAAAGGGTCAACGTGCGGATTGCCACGGAAAAACGCATCGGCCCGTCGGGATTACACCAGCCGATGGCGCCACAATAGGCGTCGCGAGGGCCTGTTTCCAGGCTGTGGAGAATATTCATCGCCCACATTTTCGGCGCGCCGGTGATGGAACCGCACGGAAAGAGCGCCGCCATGATCTTTGCGAGGCCGATATCAGGTCGCAATCTGGCCCTCACGTGACTTACCATCTGATGGACGGTGGGATAGGTCTCTATTGCGAAGAGTTTTGGTACGCAAAGTGTTCCGGTCTCGCTTATGACAGAAATGTCGTTTCGCAGCAGGTCAACTATCATGCGGTTTTCTGCCAGTGTCTTCTCATCGGCGAGCATGGCAGCAATAATAGCTTCATCTTCGGATTGTGTGGCCCCGCGCCCCGCAGTGCCCTTCATCGGGTGCGTCTCGATCCACCGGTCGGCATCGACTTCGAAGAAGAGCTCTGGCGACCGGGAGAGGATAGTCGGCCCGCCGAAATCGATAAGGGCACCATAATGAACGGGCTGGCGAGCAATCAGTGAGGAAAAGCAGCCAACGGGTGTGCCGCTCCAGCGAGCAGTGATCGGCATGGTCAGGTTTGCCTGATAGCAATCCCCCTGCCGGATGTGCCAGTGAAGGCGTTCAAATCGCTTGCGGTAGGCGGCGAAATTCCAGGTCACTTGCGGTTTTGACAGAAATGTTTCGTTCTCCGGCGTACTGATATCTGCCGTTGCCGGAGCGGCTGCACGGCCAGGGGCAGTAAAGATGCCCATGGCGAGAAGCGGTGTTTGTCGATTATCGATGATCAGTGGTCGCAGTTTCGCCTCGAAGACAAAACCGGCTTCGTAGGAGAAGAAACCAGCAAGCCAGAAACCATCACGATGGGCCTGTTCCAGCCGTTCAAGGGCGGGCAGGACCTCATCTGCGGTGTGTGCAATTACAAGTTCGCGCGGTTGGGAAAACAACAGACTTTCATTGCGCTTGTCATCGCGAAACAGCGCATAGGGTTGATGCTTCAACATACCATTCTGATTTCTCGACACTATTCATTCCGCTGCCAGCATGGCAGTACGGATCGTCTCCGTCTTACCAAAGTGACTTAATATTCTCCCCACCCTGAAGGACAAGGTTTCTGTCTGGCCAAAGATGATGGACCGCATGGGTGAGCGACCGCCTTGATGCGCCCTGTTATGTTGCCTCCAAAGCTTCCAGCTCATCGATCAGCCCTTCGATCATCGAAAGCCCCTTCGACCAGAAGGAAGGATCGGTTGCATTGAGCCCGAAGGGCCTCAACAATTCAGAGTGATGTTTGGTGCCACCTGATTTCAGTAGTTCGAAGTACTTTTGCTGGAAGCCCGGATCCATGTTCTGGTAGACAGCGTAAAGTGAATTTACCAGGCAGTCACCGAAGGCATAGGCATAAACATAGAATGGAGAGTGAATGAAGTGGGGGATATAGGCCCACCAAGTTTCATAACCTTGCGAGATGCGGATTGCTGGGCCCAAGCTTTCTGATTGGACCGAAAGCCACAGGTCGCCGATCTGTTCGGAAGTCAGTTCGCCTTCTTTGCGGGCGACATGCAATTTGCGTTCGAATTCGTAAAAGGCGATTTGTCGGACAACGGTGTTGATCATGTCCTCGACCTTCTGGGCCAGCATTGCCTTGCGCTCGCGCTTGTCCTTTGTCTTGTCGAGCAATGCGCGAAACGTCAGCATCTCGCCGAAGACAGAGGCTGTTTCCGCTAAGGTTAGCGGTGTCTGGCACATCAATGCTCCCTGAACGCCGGCCAGCACCTGGTGCACTCCGTGGCCAAGTTCATGCGCAAGAGTCATTACGTCGCGTGGCTTGCCCATGTAATTGACGAGAACATAGGGATGAACTGAAGGAACCGTTGGGTGCGCAAATGCTCCGGGCGCCTTGCCGAGCCGCACAGGTGCGTCAATCCACTCTTCGTCGAAGAAGCGGGCAGCAATGTTTGCCATTTCGGGTGCAAAATCACGATAGGCAGAAAGTACCGTATCTTTGGCCTCCGCCCACGAGATTAAAGTTGTTGGGGTTTCCGGCAGCGGTGCATTGCGGTCCCAGAAATCCATTTGATCCATGCCTAACCACTTCGCCTTCATCTTGTAGTAGCGATGAGACAAGCGAGGATAGGCAGCCTTGACGGCGGCTGCCAAGGCGTCGACGACTTCGCGTTCTACCCGGTTTGCTAAATGGCGGCTGTCGGCAACGTCCACAAAACCGCGCCACCGGTCAGAGATGTCCTTGTCCTTGGCGAGCGTGTTGGTGATCAATGTAAAGATGCGAATATTCTGCTGAAAGGTCCGGGAAATGGCCTCGGCTGCCTTGCGACGGGTAACCTCGTCGGGCTCCTGCAGCATGTTGAGAGTGACCTCAAGCGGATGTTCATTGCCATCAATCTCGAAGCGCAGACCCGCCATGGTCTCGTCAAATAGTCGGTTGAACGCAGCAGCACTCGTCATGGACTTTTCAAGGAATAGTTGTTCCAGCCTGTCATCGAGCTGGTACGGTTTGTCCTTGCGAAGGTCGATGATCCAGGGACGGTAATGACCAGCATCTGGATCCCTGTCCATGCAGGTATCCATTACGGTGTCGTCTATCTGATTCAGCTCGAGCGCGAAGAACAGCAAATGTGAAGAGAAACTTGTGAGTTTTGACTGGGTATCACCGTAGAATTTCCCGTTCTCAGGGTCGGAAGTATCTGAAAAATAGGTTAGTGCAGCGAAAGCACCGATCTTTCCACCGAGATCTTCCAGTTCTTCGAAGTCAGCAAGTGCCTGGCCGATTCCTTCGGTGCCGGTCCGGGTTGCGGCATTTGCAAGTTTGCCCTTCCATTTTTCCTCGAATGCCCTGGCCAGCGCATCTGCTCTTTCAAGATCAGTTGCAAATTCCTGGGCGTGCTTTCCGGCGTATAGATCGGAAAGCTTCCAGGTTGGAAGATGGCCGAGCGCAGGTTCGTTGGTTGATGCCTGATCGGCCGGTGATGTCGTGACTGGCAAAACTGTTTGCTGCGTTGGCATTGGTAGTCTCCTTCGCGTTCCTGGCTGTTTCCCCTGTTTTCCGTGCCAGCCGTTAAAATGCAAGCATTTCTCAAAAGAGGATGTTCAGGCCTTTCTGGCACCGTTACCCGGTACTTAACCTCAGTGGACATTATGAATGATGTCGGGAGCCGAGCATGATTGCCCAAATCCTAGTTGTCGATGACGATCCTGTGCAACGTCGTCTATTGAAGAACGCTCTTGAGCGCCATGGCCATGCCGTACAGTTGGCAGAAAATGGCCGGGTTGGCCTGGAGCTGCTGACAAACGGCGACCAGATTAATGTTATTGTGCTTGATCTGGTGATGCCGGAGATGGATGGTCTGAGCTTTCTCACCGCCACTCGTGATGCCGGATACGACGTACCGGTGATCGTTCAGACGGGGCAGGGAGGCATCGAAACGGTGGTGCAGGCTATGCGGTCCGGCGCTTTCGACTTTGTGGTAAAGCCGGTTTCGCCCGAGCGCATTGCAGCCTCCGTCAGCAATGCCCTGGAGCTTGATCTCAAGGAAGGCCGCAGCAAAGCCGCCCGACTGTCGCGATCAGGTGCAACGACCTTTCGCGACATTGTCTCTGCAAGTCCAGACATGCTGCGGGTGATTGATCTTGCGCAACGTGCTGCCCAGTCATCTATTCCGGTTGTCCTCGAAGGTGAATCGGGTGTGGGCAAGGAACTGATTGCTCGTGCCATCCAGTCGGGAAGCGATCGGACCGGCAAGCCCTTCATCACGGTAAACTGCGGCGCGATCCCGCCCAACCTAGTGGAAAGCGTGCTTTTCGGACATGAAAAAGGTGCCTTTCCAGGTGCGACGGACAGATATGTCGGAAAGTTTGCCGAGGCAGATGGGGGTACGCTATTCCTTGATGAGATCGGAGATCTCCCACTTGAGGTGCAAGTAAAGCTTCTGCGAGCCGTGCAGCAGGGCGAAATCGAAACGCTCGGCTCCGCCACAACCCAGAAAGTCGACGTGCGGTTGATTTCGGCGACCAACAAGGATCTCATCGAAGAGGTTAGAGAAGGCCGATTTCGCGAGGACCTCTACTATCGATTGAACGTCTTCCCCATCACCATCCCGGCCCTCAGACGTCGGAAAGAAGACATCCCGCATCTGGCGCGGGTGTTTGCCGAGCGCTTCTCGCTTGAGCAGAAGCTGACCCGTACTGTAGCAGTCGGCTCCGATGCCATGGCGCTTTTGACTGCTCATGATTGGCCAGGAAATATCCGCGAGCTGGAAAATGCAATCTTTCGCGCAGTGGTTCTCTCGCAAAACGAACAACTGGGGGAGGTAGATTTCCCTCAAATTGCCGCGCAATTGCCGCAATTTCAGTCCGCCGACCTGCGCCCGAAAGTGGCCAGATTGTGCGACAAACACCCCTCGGAAACGTCCCTCGGGGGACTTCGGCTGCCGGATAGTCTGATCGGTGTTTCTGCACAGGCACAACGCCCTGATCCACGCGTGCTCCTAGCGGCTGCCTATCCTTCATCGAACAATGTGATCGCCAGTACCGACACGGCCGGTGAAGTCCGCAAACTGGTGGATGTAGAAGAGGAACTCATTCGTTTTGCACTGAAATTTTATCGCGGCCAGATGAGTCAGGTGGCCCGCAAGCTCGGCATTGGCCGGTCAACGCTCTACCGAAAGCTGAAAGATTACGGGATCGACCCTGACAACCCATTGAAGGATGCTGCCTGAGGCCTGGTCCATCAGCAGACGTTAACCTCCACGCAAGGATGTTCTGTCACTCTTTGTCAATCTCTTGGTAGCGAATTGTTGACTCAAAGAGAGAAGCTTGTGATTGTGTGGCAAAATTGCCATCGTCTCACCGCAATTGACAGTCATTTACGACGCCTAGGACGTTGTCGACAGGACGGGGATCGCCTTGCCGGATCAGAATGGAAACAAAACACCTTCCGGTGCCAGTAAGCTTGGCCGCCAAGCGGGCCCTGTGAAGGCATTCGCAAAAGGCATTGCGCTGTTTTTGGCGGCGGCATGCCTGTCTATGCCGCTCCTTTTCGTATCGGCAAGCCAGGCAAGTGCCGAGACCCGTAGCCTGAAGCTTTATTTCGTACATACGAAAGAGCGTGCCAATATCGTCTTCAAGCGGAACGGCAAGTTCGACCCGAAGGGCCTTCAACAGGTCAATCACATGTTGCGCGACTGGCGACGCAACGAGCCGACGAAGATGGATCCTCGCTTGCTCGATCTTGTGTGGGAGGTTTATCGACGCAGTGGGGCAAGTGACTACATTCACGTCGTATCGGCCTATCGTTCGCCAGCCACCAACGGCATGTTGCGATCGCGCAGCAAGGGCGTTGCGAAGAACAGCCAGCACATGCTGGGCAAGGCCATGGACTTCTATATCCCGGGCGTGAAGCTCAAGACGCTGCGCCAGATCGCAATGAAGATGCAGATTGGCGGCGTCGGATACTATCCAACCTCGGGCTCTCCTTTTGTCCATCTGGATGTGGCTGGTGTACGCGCCTGGCCGCGTATGAGCCGTCAGGAGCTTGCCAGCCTGTTTCCAGACGGAAACACAGTTCATCTGCCAGCGGATGGCAAGCCGCTGCCCGGCTATCAACAGGCACTTGCTGCTTACAAGAAGCGGCTTGCTTCAGGAAACCAGGTCGAAATCGCCAGCGCCAGCAAGAGTTCGTCCCGCAAGCGACCGAACCTGTTTGCGGTCCTCTTTGGAGGCGGCGATGAAGATGAAGATGCCGACGTCATTGCGGCACCTGCCCCCGCTGAGCGGCCAGCGCCGGCTGCTCGGACACGAGAGCCAGTTATGGTCGCTGCAAATGCCCCGCAGGAGTTGCCAGGTGTCGAGATTGCGGCGCCAGTCCCAATGGCGAGGCCCTCATTCAAGCAGGGTGGGGGTCCGGGAACTTTTGCTACCGCACTTTATTCGCCAGCGCGTAGCACAGCGCAGGAGGCATTGCAGGCGGCGCTACCGGACGAGCCACTAGATATGGCATCTGCAGAAAGTGAGTTCATCGACCTTCAGCAATACGCAATTCCGGTGCCTACACTCCTGGGGCAGCGCAAATTGACGGGTGACGCAGACATTGGTGTCGTCATGGCTGCAACCAGTGGCGACCTACCAGAAAAAATTCTTGCCGCCATCCCATTGCCGTCCATGCGCCCGATGGGATCCGAGACGCTCCTGTCTTCGGCGGATGCCGGGTCAGAAAACGATTCTGATCTTGACGAACAACAGGCACTGACGCCATCCGTCATTGCTGCACTGGTCAAGAGCGACGCCTATATTCGCTCTGATCTGCCGTCACCATCTGCTGGGTCGGAAAAGCCGCAGACAGTGGAAATGGCAGCTATCGATCCGGAAGAGGATGATGTCTCGATCTCCGACATGCGCTTTGGTGATGGGTTCGACGTACCGCGCGAAGCTGCCGTTGTCCGCAAGGGCGGTCGATCGCCCGGATCCGCCACTGAGGAAGCGGTCCCTGCCCTGACAGGTGATCTTGTGGCCAAGTGGGCGGTCAACAATAACCGTGTTGCTGATGTTGCTTCCATCAAGGCCCCTCGTGTGGTCACTCGCACCCTGAGCGGTGAATACTTCGCGGCCTATGCGGCGGGTGGTTTCAAGCCTGTGGCAAGAACGGCGTCGATTGATCTCGATCGCTTCAGTAACGAACCTACTTCCAGGCGCTGATAGCTTCGCAACAAAAAACCCGCCGCGGCGGGTTTTTGCTGGTTGCTTCGTGTTGGAAGATCAGGCAGCGTCCGTCTCGAGTGCGCTTTCAATCATGCCAAGTGCCTGGAGATACGTATCGAGGATCAGTTCCTCTTCCATGCGCTCCTGGTCGTCCTTCTTGCGCAGCGCAATAACCTTTTTGAGGATCTTGGTGTCGAAGCCCATCCCCTTGGCCTCGCCGTAAACATCCTTGATGTCATCGGCGATCGTCTTCTTTTCTTCTTCCAGTCTTTCGATGCGCTCGACAAAGGCGCGGAGTTGGTCGCGGGCGACGCCATGAGCATCAGACATCGAGGTCTCCTGTTGTGTGCGAGGTCTATGGTTTGTTCGTCACGTGCCGTGAAGGACGCCCAAGGTCAAGTCGAATCGACCAGCAATTCAATGATCAACAGGCTTGTTTTCCATGAATGCGGTTTTTTGAGCATCGGATGCCTCATTCTGGTGGCGCATTTTCCACTCGTCATACGGCATGCCGTAGATAATTTTCCGCGTTTGTTCCTTGCTTAGCTCGACGCTGGACGCGGCAGCCGCTTCGCGATACCAGTTCGAAAGGCAGTTTCGACAGAACCCGGCAAGGTTCATCAGGTCGATGTTTTGTACATCCGGTCTTTCTTGCAGATGTGTCACAAGGCGGCGGAAGGCGGCAGCTTCAAATTCCGTCTTTTGTTCCTGTGTAAGCTGTGTCATGGCAGCCTCCTCTCATATCATTGAGTATTGCCCTGTGCGTGATCGGAACACCTCGTATTCATGCAGGCCAGGGACTTCATTAAGTCTGACAAAGATCGGCGCAAGCCGATCTGCCCACTCCAGGATGCCCTTCTCCTTGGCGATGAGATCCTGCCGTACTTCGAGAAGTGCATGCGGTATTCCGGAGGTCATGCAATGGCGATACATTGTATCGCCGCGTAGTGCACCATCATAGGGCTCGTTGTCACCGATTATCAATTGCTTGTCCATGCGGAGCATTTCAAGAAGTGGGATTACCGCCCTGTGATCGCTATCCCACAACACAGCGGCGTGCCAGGGGCGGATGACACCTTTCCAGGCAGGGGTAAACGAGTGTAGCGACAGGACAAGTGGCGCTTGTCCCGATGCGCCGGCTTTGGCGAGTGTGCGTTCCACAGCCCGATGATAGGGGCGGTGAAAGGTTTCGAGACGATGGTTCCACTGCGTATTCGTCAGGGGATAGTTTCCCGGAATGATCGCGCCGTCTGAAATTTTCATGATGAGCGTTGGGTCGTCCTCGCCGCGGTTGGGGTCGATCAGTAGTCTGGAAAAGCCGCCGAGAACTGCCGGGACGTTTAGCGATGCAGCCAACTGGCGGGTGAGACCTTCGATACCGATGTCAAAAGCGATGTGTCGATCGAAGTCGCTTTTGGCCAGGCCCAGGGTACCGTATTCTGCGGGAAGCTGGTTCATCGCATGGTCAGCGAGCAACACCATTCCGCGGTCATAATCACCTTCTATGATTTCATATGGAACAAAGTCTTGCATGCAGATGACAGTTCCCGGCGTTTGCTGTGTCGGTTCAGGTTGATCGCATGCAGTTGCTGAACGTGCAAGCCTGGTCTCACCTCAGCCATCTCCGTATCGGTACAATCGATTAGAGTTGCGTTGACTTTCAATACCTGTCGGGCGAAGAAAGTGCTTCGCGAATAACCATGGGGTCCCATCGGAAGCCGTGCTGAATTTATCCAATCCTATTTTCGCTCGCCCGCACCGTTTCATGCCGGCGCTGACCTTTATCGCCTTTCTTGGGGCGCCACTATTGGCCGCTGACGTGGCTCATGCGGATTTCCGTGTCTGTAATGGTACGCAAAATCTGGTTGGCGTTGCGATCGGCTACCGCGCCGAGGAAGGGTGGACAACCGAGGGCTGGTGGCAGGTGCCGGCCTCTACATGCGCTACGCTGATAGAAGGCGAACTGCAGTCTCGCTACTACTATCTCTATGCCGAAGACGCAGCTCGCGGCGGACGGTGGACGGGTGAAGTCAACATGTGCGTCGCAGAGAACGAGTTCAAGATCGTAGGTGTCGAGGATTGCTTTACCCGGGGACATCAACGCATGGGCTTCAAGGAATATGACACAGGGCGGCAGGGAAGCTGGATGGTACAGCTTTCCGATACGCCAAGCATGCAGGAAGGCCAGAATTAATGAAGCGTAACCGCAAAGTGAAGATCCTTGCCACACTGGGGCCTGCGTCTTCGGAAGAAGACGTAATCCAGAGGTTGCACGAAGCGGGCGCTGACCTCTTCCGTATTAATATGAGCCATGCCAGCCATGATACGATGCGGACACTGATTGAGCGTATCCGGGCAGTCGAGAAACGTTGTGGCCGGCCAATCGGCATTCTGGCAGATCTGCAGGGACCAAAGCTTCGTGTCGGCAAGTTCGCCGACACGAAAGTCGCGCTGAAGGCCGGGCAGACATTTACCTTCGACAATCGTGACGAGCCGGGCGATGACAAGCGGGTCTATCTACCGCATCCGGAGATTCTTGAAGCGGTGAAGCCCGGTGATAGGCTCCTGATCGATGACGGCAAGCTGACATTGAAGGCTGAAAAGACCGATGGCAAGAGCATTGTTGCCACGGTGATCGCAGGTACCAGCATTTCCGATCGCAAGGGCGTGAGCCTCCCGGATACCCTGCTGGGTGTGGGGGCATTAACGGAGAAAGATCGCGTCGATCTCGATGCAGTCCTTGCCACTGATCAGGTCGACTGGGTGGCGCTATCCTTCGTGCAGCGTCCTGAAGATCTGGCCGAGGTTCGCAAGATCGCCCGCGGACGGGTCGGTATCATGTCCAAGATCGAGAAACCGCAGGCACTCGAACGAATTGACGAAATCATTGAACTGTCCGATGCGCTGATGGTGGCTCGAGGCGATCTAGGGGTGGAAATGCCGGTGGAATCTGTTCCAGGCATCCAGAAACAATTGACACGCGCATGTCGCCGCGTTGGCAAGCCGGTGGTCATTGCCACTCAGATGCTGGAGTCAATGATTTCATCCCCGGTGCCGACGAGGGCTGAAGTTTCTGACGTCTCGATTGCCGTCTTTGAAGGTGCGGACGCAATCATGCTCTCAGCAGAATCCGCTTCCGGACAGTATCCTGTTGAGGCCGTCTCAATGATGGCTTCCATTGCTAGCAAGGTGGAACAAGACCCGCTCTATCCAACTATCATCTACGCCCAGCGAGCAACTCCGGAAGCCACCGGTGCAGATGCGATTTCACTTGCGGCACGGCAGATAGCCGAGACCCTGGGGCTCTCAGCCATCGTCACCTATACGTCATCGGGAACAACGGGGCTACGTGCCTCGCGCGAGCGACCTCAAGTTCCGATCCTGGCTCTTTCGCCGATTATTCAGACGGCCCGTCGCCTCTCCATCTGCTGGGGCCTTCACTGTGTCGTCACGCATGATGCCGTGGATCTTGATGACATGGTCGATCGCGCATGCCGGATTGTTGTTTCTGAAGGGTTTGGCGATCCCGGGGACCGTATCATCATATCCGCAGGCGTTCCGTTGGGGACCCCCGGTGCGACCAATATGCTGCGAATAGCCTATATCGGTGCCGACGGCCAAAGCGGCGTCTGATCCCGGCGATAGAGCGCCTGCCGGCAGCCAGAAACGCTGCCGGCAGGGATCATATTCGGTTGCCGGCGAGTTTTTCCGATAAGCTGGTTGCAGCTTGCTGCGCATCACGATCGGCTGGATAAATAGCAAGGTAGCGTTCCCACGCCTTCAAGGCCATTTCATCCTTTCCGTTCTCAGCAAGGATCCCCGCCATTCCCGCAAGAGCTCCGAAATGGCGGGGCTCGCGGATGAGTACCTGGTTTATATCCGCCATCGACTTGCGTGGATTTCCCATGGCGTAATGCAAGCCGGCGCGGCGGTTCCAAGCCTCGGCATAATCCGGTCGCAGTAGCGTGACCTGATCAAGAAAATCCAGCGCTGCAGCATTGCGCTTCTCGTCGACTGCCGTCGCTGCCCACTGCATCAACAGATTGACCGTAGCGCTTCCGGAATCATTCCATTCCAACATGATCTGGCTGGTTATGTTGCGTGCCTTTTCAGGATCACGCTCCCGCTTTAGCGCATTGAAGAGAGCATCAAGCTCACTCACTGCGGATGCAGTTTTCGTCAGTGGTGCCTGGCTAGAAGTCGCACTGCTGCCCTGTGCGAGGGCCTGAGACCCAATGAAAGAACTGACAAGGATGAGCAGGGTTAAATGAAAATGGCGCATGTGGATCTATGTAATCCGCATGCGCCGAAGGTCAAACCCGATAATGTCTTTACGCGATAATGTGAACAACAACGGTTGTAGACATTAAACGATTGCAGTCAGCCCTGGCGTGCCTTGAAGCGTGGGTTCTGCTTATTGATGATGTAGATGCGACCCTTGCGGCGAACCAGACGGTTGTCGCGGTGACGGGCCTTCAACGCCTTCAGAGAGTTCTTGATTTTCATTGTCTTCGTCCGCAAGTTTACGAGCGATCTGGCCCGCTTGTCTTTACAATCAAAAGCGTGCCGCGTTTTCCAAGCAGGAAGGGCATGCTTTTAGGTTGGCGTGCAGATAACCCGAGCCTTGGCGTGTGTCAACCATTTCGCGGTGCTTTCCGGTGGGTGAGTTGTGTAACATGTCCCATTTTCCGTCCGGGACGCGCTTCACTCTTCCCGTAGAGGTGAACCAGCGTCTCCTTGCTCTCCAGCCAATGAGAGATGTCCTTCAGGTCGTCGCCGATCAAATTGATCATTTCACAGTCGGAATGACGTTGTGGATCCCCAAGCTGCAGGCCACTGATCGCACGAATATGTTGCTCGAATTGCGAGATGGTACAGGCCGCTTCTGTCCAGTGTCCTGTATTGTGGACTCGTGGGGCGATCTCATTGACAATCAGCGACCCATCAGCGAGGACGAAGAACTCGATGCCGATGACCCCGACATAGTCCAGTGCTTCAAGGACCCTGTTTGCAGCCACGCGAGCAGACTCGGCCGTCGAAGCGGATATGCGTGCGGGTAATGACGACGTATGCAAGATCCCGTTCTTGTGGACATTCTCTGCTGGATCATAGCATCGTACGGTTCCGGCTCTGTCGCGCGCCGCGATTATCGAGATCTCACGTTCAAAAGGTACGAAGCTTTCAAGAATCAGCGGCACACGTCCGAGGGCATCAAACGAACCCGTGGGATCGTCCTGCCGTGAGCGGAACATGCGCTGGCCCTTCCCGTCGTATCCGAGTCGACGGGTCTTCAATACGCCGCGACTTTCGAATTTTGCCAGAGCCTGCAAAAGGTCCTCTTGACTGTCGACTGCGCGAAAGTCGGCGGTTGCGATACCACAGTCGTTCAGGAAACGTTTTTCAGTAATCCGGTCTTGGGTAACTTCCAGTGCCCTTGGTGGCGGATAGACGGGCGTTGCCTGCTGTAGTCTTTCAGCGGCAGACACGGGTACGTTTTCGAACTCATAAGTAATGACCTGGCACGCATCGGCAAGAGAGCCGAGGGCCTCGGGATCGTCATAGGCTGCTACAATCTGCTTGCTGGCGAGCTGAGCTGCCGGGCAATCAGGCTGAGGTTCAAGAATAACCACGCGGAAACTGAGGCGCGCGGCCGCCATGGCCAGCATGCGGCCAAGCTGCCCCCCACCAATGATGCCGATTGTTGTGACTGCCATCAATCTTCATCCAGCGGATATTCGGCGACTGCCATGCTTTGCTCCGTGCGCCATGTATCGAGCCGGTCGGCAAGGTCGTCGTCCTCAAGTGCCAACACTGCAGCAGCAAGGAGTGCGGCGTTGATGGCACCGGCCCTTCCGATCGCCAGAGTTCCGACCGGGATTCCTGCAGGCATCTGAACGATTGAAAGCAGGCTGTCCTGGCCGGATAAGGCCTTGGACTGTACGGGTACCCCGAAAACAGGCAGCGGTGTCATTGAAGCCGTCATCCCCGGAAGATGAGCTGCGCCACCGGCGCCCGCAATAATGATCTTGAAGCCCTCTTCGCGGGCACTTTTGGCAAAATTCATCAGCCGGTCAGGCGTCCGATGCGCTGAGATGATGCGAGCTTCATAATCAATATCCAGTGCGTCCAGCGTGTCGGCTGCATTCTTCATGGTCTCCCAGTCGGACTGGCTTCCCATGATAATTGCCACTGGTGGTCTCTCGGGGATCATCTGTCTCATCTCCTCAGGCAATGATGTCGGGAAGAATCTGGTCTTCCAACTGAGTGATCTTGTCCTTGATAACGAGTTTTTTCTTCTTCATACGCTGTATCCGCAGTGCCTCGCATCCGACCTGAAGCATGGCGTTGATTGCAGCGTCGTAGTCTTCGTGCTCCTGGCGAAGCCTCGCCAGTGCAAGCCGAATATCCGCCTGTTCTTGGTCCGCCATGATCCCTGTCCCCATTCAAAATCAACCTTTGCCCGATCTCCGGTAATGTGCGCAAGCTCCTAGCACCAAACGACATTAACTGGAAGTTATGCAAGAACACGATTTCGCCGCGGACAAACCTCGTTTTCACCTTCGACAAACGTGACGGATCGTGTCACACTTCTGTTGTAAACCTGAAGCCTCCGGCTCATGGGATGGCCGGGGCGGGTTGCCTAAGGAGGACATGCCGCATGACCATTCAGGCTCATATTGCATCGCTTGAAAAGAAGCATGGTGCCCTTGAAGAGGAGCTCCAGAGCATTCTTGCGTCCCCCTCTGTCGATGATCGTCAGATCGCGGAGCTCAAGCGCCGCAAGCTTCGTCTCAAGGACGAGCTACAGCGTCTGAAGGCATCAACACGCCACTAACGGCTCAAAGGAGAATGTCCGGCCGCCACCGCCACATTCCAGGCATCGCGCGGCACCGAAACCATCCAATTCAAGCAGAAACTGGTCGTGATGGCACACTATCACGGCCAGAACTGATCGAGCCAAAGGTCTGATTGTCGAATTCTTTGGCATTGACTGAAGAGATCCTCTGCAAGCCGGTGAATGCACGGCCACAAGATTTCAATCCCTGACACATTCAGATGTTGCGAGGCAGCCGGACGGCCGATTGGCAGTCTCTCGGCAAATTCGCCGACTGTTTTCGGTGCACGTGGAAATTCCACCCGCAATCGGCGTCGGTACTTGCGGCGAATAGATCTAGCCGTTGTCGCGCAGCACGGCCAGTTGAGGACTTGTAGTGGCAGTGCGGCATGCCACGTGACGCAACTCGTGACAACAGCTCAAACAAGTGAGTCCCAAAGCAGCTTTATTCCGGTTGCAAGAGCAAGCCCGTAGGAAAGCGGATAAAATACTTCCGTTCTCATATGTCGGATGATCCAGGCGCCGAGCATTGTCGCGACCAGGGCAACGGGAAAGAGTGATGCCGATAGAACGAGGTTGTCTACGTTGAGTGCGCCCAGTGTGAAATAGGGAATGAGCTTGATCGCATTGACAAGGGCGAAGTATCGAACACTGGTGCCCGTATAGGATTTGGGATCGAGCTTCAACGGTAAGACATAGATCTGAAAGGGGGGGCCGCCTGCATGCGCGACAAAGCTTGCATAGCCAGATAATGCGCCCCAGAAGGTGGCTGCTCTGGGTTGCTGTGGGCGAGGAGCGTGCTCCCCTGAGCCATGGGGCCAATAGGCTTGATAGAAATAGCGCAGGGCAAAGATGCTCACCGAAATCGCGATCACGAACTTCAATGCTTCGGGTGGGACGTAGGCGGATGTCGCCCAACCTAAAACGATCCCCATTATGCCGCCAGGAAGGATCATCAACAGTGTTTGCCGGTCGTTATGGTGTCGCCAGACAAAGAGAGCGACAACATCCATGATGATGAGAATCGGTAGGAATATTGCGGCCGCCTTTATCGGATCGACAACCAATGCCAGCAACGGCACGCCCATCAAGGCCAACGCACCGCCGAGACCTCCTTTGGACAGGCCGACGAGCATGACTGCCGGGATAGCGGCTGCGAAAAACGAAATATCAAGTTGCATCAGTGACCCGTATATCTGCCCTGGTGTCGCCGCCAGGAAAAGGCATGTCTTTCTAGCCTTCCAACCCTTGCAAAGGCACAAAGGACAAATCTGTAGATGATCCGGCATGTGTCAGCTACAGATAGGCATTATCAAGTGAACAGGAAATTCCAGTTCGCAGGAACGGCATCAGGCAGTTGATCAAGCTCCTGCTCCGGTTTATCGAACGATCAGGGAAGGCACGTCCATATTCCCTCGTCAATTTTGCGGAACAGGAAACAGTATGACCGACGTCGAAAATCGTTGCCGCCTAGTCTTGATCCTGCCAGAGCCGGATAACGAGGCCGAGTTGACACGAAACTTGGAGCATGCGCTTGCGGGCGGGGATGTCGCGACGGTGATCGTGCCGCAATATGGACTGAATGACCAGCCGTTCCAGACGCTGGCGGAGAAAATTGTCCCGATTATCCAGAAAGCCGGTGCAGCTGCTCTGATTGCCGGCGACAGCCGTGTTGCGGGTCGCGTCAAGGCAGATGGACTGCATATAGAAGGCGGCACGACCGTTCTGGAAGATGCACTAGCAAAGTTTACGCCGAAAATGATTGTCGGTGCCGGTGGGATTAGCGAACGGCACACTGCTCTGGAGATCGGGGAGCTGCAACCCGATTATATATTCTTTGGCAAGCCTGATGGGGATATAAAACCGGGCCCTCATCCGAAGAACCTTGCCCTGGGCGAGTGGTGGGCATCGATGGTGGAGATCCCCTGCATTGTCATGGGGGGGAGCGATCTGTCATGTGTCACAGCGGTTGCCGAGGTTGGCGCGGAGTTTGTTGCCTTGCGAAGCGCGATCTTCGAATACGCCGACGGACCAAAGGCGGCAGTGTTCTTGGCTAACCAATTGTTGGCCGAAAAAGCGCCACGGTTTCGCGCTTGATGTTGGTTATGCGATCGACACGTTTCTCCCCATTCGTTGGCCAGCTGCTTCTTGCGTGGGCGATCGCCTGCGTGATCTTACCCGTTTCGGCGATGGCGCAACAGTCAAATCGGGCAATGTCGCGACCGGTGGAGCCGGATGCGCAGCCCATGAAAATGGGACGCGTCGGGGAAAGTGGCGAACCAGTTGCGGGTGAACAGCCAGATGGAATTGTCCCCTCGGGCGGCGTTGATCTCTACCAGCGGATGGGCGCAACATTGCCACCGATTCCACCGGAAAAACCCTATGATGGTCCCATCGATGAGGCCTTTGGTGCATATCAACGCGGCTTTTATGTAACGGCATTGGCGAAGGCGCTACCGCGCGCGGAAAAAGGTGATGCGGCAGCACAAACGCTCGTTGCCGAGATGATGATGAAGGGTCGCGGCATCAAGCGCGACCCAAAGGGGGCAGCCTTCTGGTATGGGCAAGCAGCAGAACGTGGTGATCCGGCTGCCATGTTTCAGTATGCGCTGCTCCTCATGGAGGGACGCAATGTCAAGCGCGACAAGGCCAAGGCCGATGAATACATGCAGAAGGCGGCAGAGGGTGGGAATTCTTCTGCTCAGTTCAACTGGGCGCAAATCCTGGTGTCCGACCATCCGGGAGAAAAGGGACTGAAGCTTGCTCTTCCTTTCTATGAAAAGGCGGCCAGGCAGGGCTTGGCCGACGCACAATATGCGGTTGCTCAGCTCTACGCGACATTGGAAGACCTCCCGTTGGACAAGAAGAAACACGCTCGCGCATGGTTGGTGCGAGCCGCTAGAGCCGGCTTTGATACAGCACAGCTCGATATGGGACTTTGGCTTGTCAATGGCGTGGCGGGCGCTCGTGACTACGATGAAGGCTTCAAATGGATGCAGATCGCGGCCCGGCGTGGCAACGTCGTCGCACAAAACAAGCTTTCGCACCTCTATATTAATGCTCTTGGTACCCGACCTGATCCGGTAGAGGCCGCAAAGTGGTACGTTCTTTCACGGCGCGCCGGTTTGCAGGACCCGCAACTTGAGGATTTTTTCCTTGGTATCAACGAGGAACAACAGAAGAAGGCGATCGAGGCGGCCAACAGGTTCCGGCGTAGCTGAAGTTCCATGAATAGTCGGAGGCTCTAGTGAAGGGGAAGCATCGGGGTGGCCGTGGGCGAACCGACAAGAGAGGTGAATGTCGCTACCGTGTGCGGACCTTTCTAGAAATGGTTGCGGACTTCATTGTTGCCGTTGAAACTTGAAAATCCAAGTTTTACAGGCACACTGGGCAACGACCGTTGTCATCGTACGTATCTGACTTGAATTTCCCGCATTTTTGTGATCTTGAACCCGCCAATCATTTACATTGCCCAGACAATGTCTCCCGCAGCAGATTGAATGCGGGGCAATCTTCCGCAGTTCGAGGACATTCCCGCATGGCACGTTCCGCCCTTCTCAACGTCATGGTTCAAGCAGCACTCAAGGCAGGCAAGTCGCTGTCGCGCGATTTCGGTGAAGTGCAGAATCTGCAGGTCTCCGTAAAAGGACCAAGCGACTTTGTTTCACAAGCCGACCTGAAGGCGGAGAAGATCGCTCGTGACGAACTGTTGAAGGCGCGTCCCACCTATGGTTTTCTGGGTGAGGAGAGCGAGGAGATAAAGGGAACTGACGGGGCACATCGCTGGATTGTCGATCCGCTTGACGGTACAACTAATTTTCTGCACGGAATTCCACAGTTTGCCGTTTCGATTGCGCTTGAGCGCAACAATGAGATCGTCGCAGGCGTCATCTTCAATCCGGCCATGGACGAACTCTACACCGCGGAGAAAGGCGGTGGTGCGTTCTTGAACGATCGGCGCTTGCGTGTTGCCGCACGTCGCGTTCTTTCCGACTGCGTGATCGGTTGCGGCGTTCCGCATCTCGGTCGCGGCAATCACGGAAAATTTCTGGTCGAGCTGCGCCATGCCATGGGGGAAGCTGCAGGCATCAGACGACTAGGGGCTGCAGCACTGGACCTTGCCTATGTGGCGGCCGGCAGGCTCGATGGATTTTGGGAGACGAACTTGTCAGCGTGGGACATGGCAGCAGGTCTGATCCTCGTACGTGAGGCTGGTGGCTTCGCAAGTGACATGGCTGGTACATCCGACATGTTCGGCAGTGGTAACGTACTTGCCGGCAATGAACACATACACAGGGCGCTACTTGAAGTCGTCAACAGGCCAGTTCCGTCTCACTAAAGGATAGCTGTCAGATCTGTTCCCTGTGGCGGTCGTTGCTTCAGCACTTCAATTCGTCGCATTTTTCCACTAGCCTCCGGCAAACACTACCGGGAGGCCGAGTCAAAACATGATGGATGCGAGAGTGGACGATCTGGACGAATCGGAAACGGGTCGCAGCGGCTATAGCCTCAAGCTCTGCAATCCTGTGCCGTTCTTATGGTCAATGGTGATTTTTTTGACCCTGGTGGGTTTTACTGCGGCAATCCTGTATCGTCAGGCGCATGACGCATTCATGTCTAATCCGGGGCTGAACGGCTTCATTCTTGGTGTCCTCATCATAGGAATTGTCCTGGTTTTCACTCAAGTGACAAGCCTGATCCCGGAAGTTCGATGGTTCAATTCCTTCCGTGCGGCCGGAAGCGCAGACAAGGTTGGCCGGGATCCACGCCTTCTGGCGCCGATGCGTACGCTTATCGGGCGACGCCAGACGATGTCCCTTTCACCGTCTTCGCAGCGCTCGATCCTTGATTCGATCGGAACTCGCCTTGACGAATCCCGGGAAATCTCACGCTATCTTATCGGTCTCCTGGTCTTTCTCGGGTTGCTTGGGACCTTCTGGGGCCTGATTGGGACGATTGGGTCGATCAGTCACGTCATAGACAGTCTGGACCCGGGTAGCGGCGATACCAATGATGTCCTGGCAACAATCAAGAGTGGGCTGACGGCGCCGCTTTCCGGCATGGGTACCGCATTCTCGTCGTCATTGCTCGGACTTTCAGGCTCGCTTATCCTTGGCTTCCTCGATATCCAGGCCGGGCGCGCCCAGAACCGTTTCTATATGGAACTGGAAAACTGGTTGTCGTCCGTAACGGACGTTGGTTCCGACCTTGCCGGGAGTAGTGCACTCAGCACCGTCGCATCATCTGACGACTTGAAGGCTTTGACTGAGCAACTGCGTAAACTCGCTTTGGCGCAAGCGAAGACGCAGGAAGGTTCGCCAAACGACAAATCGCTGGCGACAATGGCCAATCTTGCCGAAGGTATCCAGGGCCTTGTCAAGAATATGCGCAATGAACAGCAAATGCTGCGCGACTGGATTGAAGCGCAGCAGGAGGAATCGAAGACATTGCGCCGAACATTGGATCGACTCTCCGAGAAGATCGGGAGCAAATAGCCAATGGCGCTCGTCAGAACCCGCCGCCGTGAACGAGGCGTTGATTACTGGCCGGGGTTTGTCGATGCCTTGACCACGCTTTTGTTGGCCATCATGTTTCTGCTTACGGTCTTTGTGCTGGCCCAGTTCCTCCTCAGCCGTGAGATTACTGGGCGTGACGAGGTCCTCAACCGGTTGAACAGTCAGATTGCGGAACTTACCGAACTGCTGGCGCTGGAAAAGGGGAGTACCCAGGATCTGGAGGATACTCTTGCAAACCTGCAGTCCTCACTAGCGAGCTCCGAAAGTGAACGTTCACGCCTGCAGGCCCTTCTGGATCACGGAGCAGGGGCCGATGCCGCAGCTGAGACGCGTATCGGGCAGTTGACGCAGGATCTTGACGAGGAGCAACAGGTCAGTGCACGGGCAATGAGCCAGATTGAGTTGCTCAACCAGCAGATCGCTGCACTTCGCGCACAGATTGCAGCAATCGAAGAAGCATTACAGGCGTCCGAGGCCAAGGATCAGGCTTCACAGACACAGATTGCCGATTTGGGTCGCCGGCTCAATGTGGCACTGGCGCAGCGAGTGCAGGAGTTAAACCGCTATCGTTCCGATTTCTTTGGCAGATTGCGCGAGATACTGTCTGATCGTGAAAACATTCGTATTGTTGGCGACCGTTTTGTCTTCCAGTCCGAGGTCCTTTTCCCGATTGGTGGCAGCGAATTGGACGATGCAGGCCATGCCGAGATGGACAAGCTGGCGTCGGCGCTTCTTGATCTGGCCCGGGAGATCCCGTCCGAGATCAACTGGGTGCTGCGCGTCGATGGGCACACGGACAATGCGCCACTGTCGGGAACGGGACGATTTCGAGATAACTGGGAGCTGTCTTCCGCACGCGCCACCTCGGTCGTGAAATATCTGATTTCGCGTGGTGTACCGGCAAACAGGCTGGTGGCGGCGGGTTTCGGCGAATTTCAGCCGATAGCCGAAGGGGATACACCTGAGGCGCGGTCACAAAACAGACGCATTGAACTCAAGCTCACGGAGCGATAGCCCGAAGATCGGCAATTTTGGCTCGTGACCTTGCGTGAAACAGGTCTCAAACGAATGAGATATCAGTGATGGACGACGTTCACATGGCAGCCCTGCTCAAGTCGGTTGTCGACAGCCCCCGACGCGATAACAGTGCATACCAGAAGGCTATGGCTGAGGCGCGGCGATCTTTCGAAGCGGCCGAGGCAGCACTTGGCGGTGTGGTGAAGGTTCGGATGAAGTCCAAACTGAAACGAAACGGCAAGTACGTTGTCAAATGGACATTCGAAGGGACAGGATGACTGCAACTGGCCGATGAAATCCGCCGCCGCTGCGCATTAGCCGGTTGCCATGCTTTGCTCTCCCCCGGCATCATGAAACTGGAGGCGGGCAAGTCTCGCATATAGTCCGCCCTTTGAGACAAGATTCTGATGGGTGCCTTCCTCGACAATATGGCCGCCGTCCATAACGAGTATGCGGTCAGCCTTCAGTACAGTTGCAAGGCGGTGCGCAATCACGACTGTCGTCCGCTCCTTCATCAGTCCGTCCAGCGCCTTTTGGACCAGGGTCTCGCTTTCGGCATCGAGTGCCGAAGTTGCTTCATCGAGAAGCAGGACGGGTGCATTGCGCAGGATGGCCCGAGCAATGGCAATACGTTGTCGTTGTCCACCAGATAATGTCACTCCCCGTTCGCCTGCCAGCGTGTCGTATCCGTCTTCAAGCCTGATGATGAATTCGTCGGCCTGTGCCGCCTTGGCGGCAATGATGACGTCCTCGCGTGAGGCACCAGGCGCGCCAAATGCAATATTGTCGTAGATGGATTCGGCAAAGATCGTTACATCCTGTGGAACGATGGCAAGACGGTTGCGAATATCGCCAAGAGAGGCGTCCCGCAAATCAACGCCGTCGAAGCGCACTGAACCAGATGCCGGGTCGTAGAAGCGAAGAAGAAGGGAAAAGATCGTGCTCTTTCCGGCGCCGGATGGACCGACGATCGCGACAGTTTCACCGGGGTGAATGTCGAAGGAAAGCCTGTTCAAAGTGACAGTATTCTCTCTGGAGGGGTATGCAAACTGGACGTCGTCGAATGCAATAGCGCCACGTGGAGGAGAGGGTAAAGCGATGGGATTGGCAGGATCGCGGACAGCAGAAACTTCATGCAGCAATTCGGTCAGACGTTCTGCGGCACCACCTGCCTGGGAAAGTTCGCCCCACACCTCTGACAATTGGCCAAGTGCACTGGCGGCAATTACGGAGTAAAGGACAAACTGGCCGAGTGTTCCAGCGGTCATCGTTCCCGCCAGTACGTTGTGTGCGCCGTACCACAGCACCCCAACGATACTTCCAAACACCATGAATATGGCGAAACCGGTGAGCAAAGCGCGCGAACGAATTGCTGCGCGGGCAGCATTGAACGCATCTTCCACAATGCTTGCATAGCGTGCTGCCGCGGTGACCTCGCCGTTAAATGCCTGTACGGTACGCGTTGCCCCAATTGCTTCGGAAGCAAAGGAAGAGGTCTGTGCAAGGGTATCCTGCGACGTTCGAGAGCGCTGTCGGACCGCTCGCCCGAAGGCGACCAACGGGAATACGATGACAGGAATTGCTGCCAGGACAAGGCCGGACAATTGTGTGCTGGTGTAAATCATCATCGCCATCGCGCCCAGACAAAGGATGGTGTTCCTCAGTGCTTGGGAGGCGGCCGAACCAAATGCGGACTTGATCTGGGTGGTGTCGGCAGACAGGCGGGAGACGATCTCTCCGGACTGATTGATATCAAAAAAGGCCGGAGACAATGCGGTGACGTTAGCGAAGACGTCGCGGCGAAGGTCTGCGACGACCCGTTCACCTACCGTAATGACGAAATAATACCGCATTGCACTTGCCAGTGCGAGCAGCGCCGCAAGTGCCAGCAGCATTTCGAAGTAGTTATTGATGAGCGTTCCGTCTGATGCCGCAAAACCATGGTCAACCATGCGTCGAACGGCAAGCGGCAGCGTCAGTGTGGTAGCAGCGGACAACGTGAGTGAAAACAACGCGCCGACAACGAGGCCGCGATATCGTGAAAGATAAGGTAGAAGCCTAGCCAGTGGACGGATGGCCTTGCTCCTCGACTGTCTGTCTTCTGTGTGAGCCACATTTCCCCCAGGTCGAACGTGTTTTTTCCAGGACCGACGGCACTTGTGCTGGCAGCGCCCATCCTGTATAGGCTCCGCATCGAATTGGAAAGCCGTGGCCAACCGGTCTGCGGCTTCATTTATTGAAGAGGGCCTGCGATCGCAATTGCGACATTTGGACCCCGGACAGCAGGAATAGGGCCATGAAGACTGATATCCATCCCGACTACCACACGATCAAGGTCGTCATGACCGACGGTACAGAGTACGAGACGCGCTCGACCTGGGGTTCGGAAGGCGCCACAATGAATCTTGAAATCGACCCGAAGTCGCATCCGGCGTGGACGGGCGGCAATCAGCAGCTTGTAGACCGCGGTGGTCGCGTGTCGAAGTTCAACAAACGTTTCGGTGGCCTCGGTCTCTGACAAGCTTCTAGGATCTCACGGGGTAACTGTATTTGATGGTTACGATGTGCGGTCCAAATTAGAATAATAAAATGGCCGCGTTGGAACTCGACGCGGCCATTTTATTGGATGCTGTGCGACCAGTTGATATCGTCTTCGTCTTAAATGCTCGCGGTGCTGCGGCCAGGTGCCGCACTAAGAAGTAAAAAGGTTCTCCAAGTCGGCTTGGAGAACCTTTTTTGATCTGTTGATGACGCGTTGAATCTATGCGGTGAAGGCTGTCCGCAGGAGATGCAATTGGGCGCGCACACCATTTTCGTTGTCTGGTGTGACAAGAGCGTCGCACGGCCGATAGATTTCCCGATCAAGAAGGGCAACCCGGTTCTGGAGCCGAAGCGAATGCTCCACCAGGTCGCGAAAGCCCTCTGGAAGGTCAAACCAGCCGGGTGCATTCTTGTCGACGTTAAATCCATCCAGCCGAACCTTGCTCTTCTCGGCCAAGACCTGATCCCGACTCATCTCGCCGTTGTTGACAGCTCGTTGGAGAAGCAGCCACGACGCCATCTGCATAAGACGGGTGGTAAGGCGCATGGATTCGGCTGCATAAAGAACGGAGGCCACACGCGGGAGGACCTTGGATGCGGCACGTCCTGGACCATCAAGATAGGCGGCTGTCTCTTCAACAAGCGCCATGCCTTCTGCATAGAGCGACTTGAATTGTGACGAGGCTGCTGCCCGGCCGGCAAAATTGACGGTATTCAGTCCGTGTTCTGACATGAAAATCATCCTGCTAACGCACCACACTTCAGGGAATGACTGCGGAAAAGGAAGGTTCCATACCGCAATTTGTTGAAGTTAAGATGGAGTTTATAGCCAGAAACCGCAAGCCGTTTCTTAAGGAAGGGTTAATACCCACACTTTTGAATGCGCGGTCGAAAAAGAAGAGCCGCAAATGCGGCTCTCAAGGTAAAACAGGGAGAAATCAGACCTATTCGCCACAAGGTGAAACTGTCTGAATCCAGGAAACCTGGATGTTCCTCATCATCTGCGTTAATGATTAATATTCTACTAAAATCAGAAATGATTTACTTAATTGCCTGGGGGTTCATTTCAAAGGCGAAAAAGGCTGTCGGCGGCACGTCGTTCATCTGCTTTTTTCTTCATGTCTGCCTCGAGGCGAGCAATTTCGCTCTTGAGGAGGCTGATCCGCTCCGTCAGTTCTTCTATAGAAAAAGAACTAATGTCACATCCCACGATGTGCGAGGAGGGAGGCCTTGGTCTGTCGTCGTCGGCAAACGCCATGGCAATTACCTTTCCTGTGCGGGTTCGCTTCCGTCTGTCGGTGCACGTGGATTAAGCAACACGCTTTCCGGTGTCGTCAAGGCCGGTGCCAGTGAAGGAGAACCGGCATAGCTTTCCTTTTCATCAATCGGTACCGGGGCACGCTTGCGACTGCGGAAGATTGAGTAGGCTGTCACGAGGGTATGGGCCAGTGCCGTGACCGAGAACAACGCATACGGGCCAAGCCAACTCATTACCGGGCCGCCGAGGGTAGGGCCAATGATGGTGCCAATGCCAAACAGGAGCAGGAGGCCACCGGAGACCTTTACAAAATCCTCAGATGAAGCGTGGTCATTGGCATGTGCAACCGCGATCGGATAGAGCGCATTGGCGGCAGCGCCATAGAACGCCACCAGGCCGATGATCGCATAGACGTTATGCGGCTGGAGCAGCAAGAGGATCATGCCAGCCAATGCAGCGAGGCCAGACAATGCCGCAAGGACGTAGCGGCGGTCCATGGTATCTGACATGCGCCCCGCGGGGAACTGGGCAATCGCGCCCGCAAAGATCGTTATGCTGACCATGATGGCGATTGTACCCTCCTCCAGGCCAGCACGTGCGCCGAACACTGCGGCAAGCGTTCCGTAGGCGCCGTTTGCCGTACCAATCAACAGGATCGCGATGAACGATACGGGGGAATTTCGATAAAGCGCGGGAAGATCCAGGCTAACGCGTTTCAAAGGTTGGGGGGAGGCGGCCCTGGAGACGGCGGTTGGTATGATTGCTGCGCAATAGAGGATGCCACATACCATGAAGAGAACTGGCGTCGATACGTCCGCAAATGGCACCATCATCTGGCCACCGACCACGCCGAAGAGTGTGATGGATATATAAAACGAGAAGATCGCGCCGCGGCTTTCGTTGGTTGCTCGTTCGTTCAACCAGCTCTCGATGATCATTGAAGTGCCCGCCGTGCAGAAGCCCGTTACCGTGCGCAGGATCAGCCAGGCGGTCTGGTCGACAATCAGGCCGGTCAACAAGACATTAAGGCAGATCAGTGCGCCGAATCCGGTGAACGCGCGGACATGGCCGATACGGCGAACCAGGTTGGGTGCGACAAAGCACCCGATCACGAAACCGGACGCCCATGTGGTTCCGATCAGGCCGAGGATTTCGTTGGAATAACCTTCCTGTGAGCCCCTCACAGGCAGAAGCAGGCCCTGTAATCCATTACCGAAGAACAGAAAGAGGGTGCTCGTTAGAAGCGCCAGGACTGGCAGGAGATTAGGTCGCATTGTCGGTTACCAGCTTCTTCGGTCCTGAAGTTAGGGCCTCGGTGAGGCTTGGAAAATATATGTTGCTTATTACCGTCAATTCGGGATTAACGACGAAGGCAAAATGTTCTCCGGCACGAACCGTTCCGATTCTGCATTGGTGGCCCGCAATGATGTCCAGCCTGTGACGACGGCCGGGTAGGAGAGAAATTCATGTCGAAGACAATTGGTATCCTGCTGCTTCTTGCGATGCTTGTCCACATCGTACGCCCACTTGGCCTTCCCGGGTTGAAGAGGCGCGCTGACTTCTGGAAGATTGCTGTCATCGCGTTTGCCATCTGGGGCGTTGCTCTCCTGGCACGTGACTTTTCATGAAACCAGTTCACATGAGTGGATACGAAAGCAAAAGAGGCCGGCCGTTTCCGGCGCGACCCCTTAAGCCAATTCCGGCAGGTTCGGGACTAGGCGGCTTTTTCCAAGTCCTTCTTCCAGCTTCCCTTGGCAGCGAGACTGTTCATCTCGGCACGATGGGCAAAAGCACGTTGTCCGGCTGCGACATTCTCGGACTTTCCACCCCACGCCTTGAGTGCCGTTTCCTGCAGCGCACGGCCATAGGAAAATGTCAGTGCCCACGGCAGATCGTATGTGGCGTTCATGGCTGACAGATGGGCTGTTGCTTCTTGTGAGGACTGTCCGCCGGACAGAAACGCGATACCCGGCACGGCCGATGGTACCGTGGCCTTCAAGACTTGAACCGTCCTAGCTGCGACCTCTTCGACAGATGCCTTGCGGGCATTCTTGCCGTCGATAACCATGTTTGGTTTCAGAACCATACCCTCCAACTTGACGCGTGCATCATAGAGATCATTGAATACCGTTCGCAGCACATGCTCGCTCACCTGTGCACAGGTATCGATATCATGCGTACCGGGTTTCCCGTCCATGAGGACTTCCGGCTCAACGATTGGTACGATGCCTGCTTCCTGGCAAAGTGCGGCATAGCGAGCCAGTGCCTGGGAATTTGCCTTGATCGCACCCCAGGTAGGCAATCGTTCCTGCGTAGAAATTGCGATAACGCCGCGCCATTTTGCGAAGCGGGCGCCGGCCTCGTAATATTTGGCAAGGCGTTCACGAAGGCCGTCGAGGCCCTCAGTTATGGTCTCTCCGGGAAAGGCAGCCATCGGTTTCGCACCGGTATCAACCTTGATGCCCGGAACGCTGCCCGAAGCCGTGATCAGGTCGACCAAGGGCGTTCCATCGGTTGCTTTCTGAAACAGGGTTTCCTCGAACAAGATGACGCCAGAGATGCACTTGGTCATGGCTTCTTCAGTGCGGAACAGCATCTCGCGATAATCGCGGCGACTGGTCTCGGTGGATTCCAGGTTGATGCTGTCGAAACGCTTCTTGATGGTGGATGTGGATTCGTCGGCGGCAAGAAAACCCTTGCCGGCGGCCACCACTTTTGCTGCAATATCTTCCAGACGTTCGGTCATCGTCAATCTCCCAAGACTTGATATCTGTGCCGATAGCAGATGTAGGGCGGAAGTAAATCCGAGGCTAAATTATTGAAACGATTGAATTCATTTCAATCGTTTAAAAGATCTAAAAAGTTTAAATCTGTTGACGAAGCCGCGCATGTTCCTATTTATCGCGCCTTTATGCCTCTTCTTTAACGACCCAGAACCGCCACGCCCGGCAACTCCTTTCCTTCCATCCACTCCAGAAAGGCGCCGCCGGCGGTCGATATATAACTGAATTCATCGGCCACACCGGCGTGATTGAGCGCTGCCACGGTATCGCCACCACCGGCGACGGATATCAGTGCCCCCGAACCCGTCTGGATTGCTGCATGGCGCGCCGCAGCAACGGTCGCCTTGTCGAAAGGAGTAATCTCAAATGCGCCAAGGGGCCCGTTCCAGACGAGGGTTTGTGCCTTGGAGATCCACTCCATGATAGCTGTCACCGATGAGGGCCCCAGGTCGAGAACCATGGCATCCGAGGGAATGGCTTCGATCGAAACGACTTCATTTGCGGCGCCTGCCTTGAACTCCCGGGCCACGACGCCGTCAACCGGAAGTACGATCGAACAACCTGAAGCCTCTGCGACAGTCATGATATTGCGGGCTGTTTCGGCAAGATCATGCTCGCACAGTGATTTGCCGATACTGATGCCCTTTGCGGCAAGGAATGTATTGGCCATGCCGCCTCCGATCACGAGTGCATCCACCTTTTTCACGAGGTTCGACAGCAGGTCGATTTTTGTGGAAACCTTTGCTCCGCCGACAATGGCAACAACCGGACGCGCGGGCTTGCCAAGTCCTTTTTCCAGTGCCTCGAGCTCTGCCTGCATGGTGCGGCCTGCGTAGGCCGGAAGATGGTGGGCGAGCCCTTCTGTGGAAGCGTGGGCACGGTGTGCTGTTGAAAACGCATCGTTGATATAGATGTCACCATTTTCAGCCAGTGATGTGACGAAGCTAGGGTCGTTTTTCTCTTCCCCTTTATGGAAGCGGGTATTTTCCAGCATCAGGATGTCACCGTCTGCCAGTTTGGAAATCGCGTGTTTTGCGGCATCTCCGATGCAGTCGGCAGCGAAGGCAACTGGCATCGCGAGTATGTCTTGGACGGTAGGGCGGATAATGGCGAGTGACATATCCTCGACAGGTGCGCCCTTTGGTCGACCAAAATGAGCGAGAAGGATTACCTTGGCGCCCTTTCTTGACAATTCGGTGATGGTGGGGGCAACTCGATCGATACGGGTTGTGTCTGTTACCTTGCCGTCCAGCACCGGTACGTTGAGGTCAACGCGTACGAGTACCCGCTTGCCTGTGATATCGGTCAGATCGTCAATAGTCTTGAAAGCCGGCATGGTCCGCATCCTTTCGGGCTTAGAAAATCGAAGCGGAACATACTATTCCTGAATGGCGGCGCAAGGCACGGGCACCTTATTTTGCAAGCAATGGTGATTGACCTATTCCGTGTTGCCGGCCGGCTTGCCACGATACTTGCGAAGGAGGCCGTGCAGACGATGGGCAATGTCACGCATGTTGATGAAGATCGGCAGGTCGGTTGCTGGTTCGACCGGCTCAAGGGATACGCCGATGCTGCGGATTTCGTTCTGCTCATTAAGGTCACGGATAATCAGCACGACTGAGCCGAACCGGACACGGTCGGCGTAGTCTGCCTTGCCACCCAATCGACAAGTCATCAGTTCCGCAATCGTCATTTTCTGCTCTGCTGATGCAAGCAGGCCCGGGCCGTACGCGGCATCCAGATCCTTGGCAGGGCGCGTCGGTGATATGGAAAATGCGCCGAAGAAGTCCTCGTCATCGACGTCGACGGGAAGACGACCGGCAAACAGGCGGTCGAGCAGTCTAATATAGGGCTGCGTCACGAAGAGATAGACCTGGTCGCCCTCCTGCAGGCGCCCCGCATACTGGTAGCGCATGCTCTTGCCGTCACGAATGACAAGTGAAGGCATTGCCCAGCGCGGGACACGCTCGCCACGCAGTGCGGGGCTATCCTTCACGACGCGGTAGGAAATGAGTTCGTGCGTCGCGTTGCCGGGGAGATCGAGCTCGACCTTGTCCACCTCTCCCAACTGCGGTGGTATGATCAATCCCAGCCTTTGCGCCACCGGCTTGATAGTCCAGCCCTGGAGCAGCAGAGAAACGAGGACAATGACGAAGGCCGTATTGAAAAATACAATCCCGTTGTCCAACTCGCCAAGCACTGGCATGATTGCGAGCAGAAGCGAGACGGCGCCGCGCAGCCCGACCCAGGCGACGAAGCCTGTTTCCTGCTGGGTGAACTGGAATGGAAGCAGACTCAGCCAGACGGCAACCGGACGTGCGACAAAGACCAGAAACAGCGCAAGAACGATTGCCGGGATCAGCATGGAAACGAACTGGGATGGAGTGGCGAGCAGCCCGAGCATGAGAAACATGATGATCTGTGCAAGCCAGGTCAGCCCCTCATGAAAACGGGCGATAGCCTGTTTGGCAAACATCTTGCGATTGCTGGCATAGATGCCGGCGACGTAAACGGCAAGGAAGCCGCTTCCACCGACCATACCGGTAAAGGCGAAGACGAGCAGTACGAGCGCCAGGACAAAGATCGGTGCCAACGATCGATCGGACGTCATATGGTTAAGGATCCAGACGATCATCGCACCGCCGAGTAGGCCGAATACGAGTCCAAGCGACATTTCTTCGACAAAGCGCAACAGAAAACCAAGGTCAATGCCGGCCAGCCCCTGGCCGGTTGAGATGACTTCGACCAATGCAACGGTCAGAAAAATTGCCATTGGGTCGTTTGTTCCGGATTCCACCTCCAGTGTTGAGCGAACCTGATCACGTATGTTGATGCCGCCAATACGCAGCAGAAAAAAGACGGCCGCAGCGTCCGTAGAGCCGACAATAGACCCCAGGAGCAGGCCCTCAATCCATGAGAAACCGAGGAGGGGCATCGTTGCCAGGGCGAAGATTGATGCGGTAACGAGGACACCGACGGAGGCGAGGGTCAGCGCTGGAAATGCGGCGGCCCGGAAGGAGTGGATAGGTGTTCCAAAGCCGGAATCGAACAGGATGATCGCTAGTGCGAGTGATCCCAGCATGTAGGCAAGCGGAAAATTATCGAACGCGATGCCTAGCCCATCGATGCCGGCGAGGAGGCCAATTGATAAGAATATGAGCAAGAGCGGAGCACCGAAGCGGAAAGCGATCATGCTCGAAAAGGCGGCCGCAAGCACCAGTATCGTGCCTACCAGCAGGATAATATAGAATGCCTCCACCATTCTTGGTTCTTCCCCTCGCGATGCCTAGCAGTCGCTGGTGTGTAGAAAACGCCGAGCGTGCCACGCAATCTCGAGACATCCCCCGTATTTCCCGATCCGCGTCCATCTTGTGAATCAGTGTTGCGCAGAATACCGCGAGAATAAATCCGGCAACAGAAAGGCAGACAAAAAAATGGACGGGAAATTCCCGTCCATTTTTATTCAGAGCGTTTGTGAGGTGGTTCAGATGAACTTGCCCATCGCAACAGCCGTGTCGGCCATGCGGTTGGAAAAACCCCATTCGTTATCGTACCAGGTGAGGATACGCACGAGGTTTCCTTCCAGGACCTTTGTCTGTTCGGACGCAAAATTGGAAGAATGCGGATCGTGGTTGAAGTCGATGGATACCAACGGACTTATCACATAATCAAGGATGCCCTTCAATTCCCCTTCGGCCGCCGTCTTGATGGCCTCGTTGATTTCTTCTTTCGTGACGTTTCGTGACGGAATGAACTTCAGATCGACGACGGAAACGTTCGGAGTGGGGACACGGATTGCCGAGCCATCAAGCTTACCCTTGAGTTCCGGGAGAACGAGGCCGACGGCCTTGGCGGCGCCAGTGGACGTCGGGATCATCGACAGCGCCGCTGCACGCGCGCGATAGAGATCCTTGTGCATGGTGTCGAGTGTCGGCTGGTCACCCGTATAGGAGTGAACGGTTGTCATGTAGCCCTTTTCGATACCGAACGCCTTGTGAAGTATGTAAGCGACTGGTGCCAGGCAATTTGTCGTGCACGAAGCATTGGATACGACCAGATCATCCTTGGTCAACGCGTTATGGTTTACGCCATAGACGATTGTTTTGTCCGCGCCGTCTCCTGGAGCGGAAATCAGAACCCGCTTGGACCCATTAGAGAGATGCAGCGAAGCCTTCTCCTTCGAAGTGAAGATACCGGTGCACTCCAGTGCGATGTCGATATCAGCCCATGGCAGTTCCTTCGGATCCTTGATCGCCGTGACCTTGATTGGCCCGCGACCAACATCAATCGTGTCACCCGCGACCGTAACTGTGCCCGGAAACTTGCCGTGCACAGAATCGTATCGGATCAGATGGGCGTTGGTCTCTACCGGGCCAAGATCATTGATTGCAACAACCTCGATATCGGTCCGGCCGGATTCGATGATGGCGCGCAAAACATTGCGGCCAATGCGACCAAAGCCGTTGATGCCCACTTTCACAGTCATATTGTTTACTCCAGCTTGTCTGTCGTACTGCGTGGTTAATAACCCTGCTGACGCGAGTGAACGGCTTCAGGAAAGTCGCTTCTCGGCCGCCGCCACCACGGTTTCTGCCGTGATGGCGAAGTGCTCGTAGAGATCCTTGGCTGGCGCGGAGGCACCAAAGGACTTCATGCCGATAAAGATGCCATCGGCTCCAATGATGGCGTCCCAACCGTCGCGAACGGCAGCCTCGATCGCAACTTTGACCGGCGACTTGCCGATAATGGCTTCACGATAATCGTCAGGCTGCTCCATGAAGAGCTCGACGCAGGGAACCGAGACGACGCGGGTCGCAAAGCCTTTTTGTTCCAGAATGTCAGCTGCATTTACGGCAATTTCGACCTCCGATCCTGATGCAAAAATTGTCACTTTTGCGTCACTGGTGGAAACAAGATCATAAGCGCCGTAGGCACAAAGGTTTTTCTCTTCGTACTCCTTGCGGACCGGTGTCAGGTTCTGACGTGTGAGCGTCAGGCCGGACGGGCGGCGACTTTCCTTCAGTGCGAGTTGCCAGCACTCTGCGGTCTCTGTTTCGTCAGCAGGACGGAACACAAGAAGGTTCGGGATGGCCCGAAGTGCTGCCAGGTGCTCTACCGGCTGGTGTGTTGGGCCATCCTCCCCGACCCCGATGGAATCATGGGTCCACACATGAATGACACGGATGCCCATCAAAGCGGCCAGCCGAACAGAGGGGCGGCAATAATCTGAGAAGATCAGGAAGCCACCGGAATAGGGGATAAGTCCACCATGCAGCGCTATGCCGTTCATGGCAGCTGCGGTTGCATGTTCGCGTATGCCCCAATGAACGTAACGACCCGTGAAGTCCGTTGGCGTGATCGCCTTCATCTGACTTGTCTTGGTGTTGTTCGATGGGGTCAGGTCGGCAGAACCGCCAATGGTTTCAGGCAGGAGGCCGTTGATGACTTCGAGAACATCTTCGGATGCCTTGCGGGTCGCGACAGTCGGGTTGTCTTCTGCCACCTTTTTCTTGAAGGAGTCTATTGTACTGTCGAAATTCCCGGGCAGATCGCCGGCAAAGCGTCGAAGGAACTCTGCGCGCTTCTCCGTGGCTGTTGCTGCCAGGCGAGCCTCCCATTCCAGGCGGGTCTTGTTCGATCGCAGGCCAGCCAGGCGCCACGCGTCAAGAACGTCGGCGGGAATACTGAAGGCATCCGCATCCCAGTCAAGGGATTTACGAGCGGCGGCAATCTCTTCGGCTCCAAGCGGACTGCCGTGAACCTTGTGTGTGCCTTGCTTGTTCGGCGCGCCGAAACCGATAACGGTCTTGCAGGCGACAAGGGTTGGCTTGTCGGAGTTCTGAGCAGCCTCAATCGCAGAGCTGATGGCGTCCGGATCATGACCATCTATGGCGATGGTGTTCCAGTTAGCGGCCTTGAAACGTGCAATCTGATCTGTGCTATCTGACAGCGACACGGCGCCGTCAATAGTGATTGAATTGTTATCCCAGAAAAGGACGAGCTTGTTGAGCTTGAGGTGACCGGCAAGTGCAATCGCTTCCTGGCTGATCCCTTCCATCAGGCAGCCATCACCTGCCAGGACATAGGTGAAATGATCCTGGAGATCCGATCCGAATTCGTCGTTGAGCTTGCGTTCGGCAATCGCCATTCCGACGGCGTTGGCAATGCCCTGGCCAAGTGGTCCGGTTGTGGTCTCGATGCCAGAGATATGGCCATATTCGGGATGGCCGGCCGTCTTGGAACCAAGCTGCCGGAATTGTTTGATGTCGTCGATGGTGATGTCTTCGTAGCCCGTGAGATAGAGGAGCGAATAGAGAAGCATCGAACCATGTCCCGCCGACAGTACGAAACGGTCTCGGTTGGGCCATAAGGGGTTTTTCGGGTCAAAGTTCATGTGGCGTGTGAATAGCACGGTCGCGATGTCGGCCGCGCCCATCGGCAGTCCTGGATGGCCGGATTTGGCCTTCTCTACGGCGTCCATGGAGAGAAAGCGGATCGCGTTCGCCATCCGGTTGTGTTTTTCGCGAGGGATCATGACTATTCCGCTGTTTCCGGGTGTCGGTTACGGCCCGCACAAGGGACCGCCTGAGAGCGGCTGATCCTTAGCAGGTGCAACGCGCAAGTCAACAAAATGGGTCCTTTGACAGCCTCGTGCAGTCAAGTTTTGCAGCTGCAGGGGATGTTTGCAGGCCGACAGCGATGGAAGACCATCCAGATGCATGATTCACAGGATAGGCAAGCCTGCTTTGTTGACCGCTCCTTTTCCTCTGAATAGTCTTTATAAGCACATCTGCAACGCAGAGCCGTTCGATTCGCGGTTCTGGCCGTTCAACTGGAAGACATTGGATGCCGGCGGAAAAGACGTTGGATCAGGCACTTTCGGAACTCAAGGCCGTCATCGGCAGCCTAGAGAACGCTATCGATATGCGGATCGAACAGCAGCGTCAGAACAGTGAAGTCGAAAACGAGGTGCGGCGCGTCCATGAGGATCGGGCGCGCCTTGCACAGGAGCTTGACCAGTCACAATTTCGTGCCAACCGCCTGGAAGAGGTCAATCGTGAGGTGTCGCGGCGTCTGGTCACGGCAATGGAGACGATCCGCGCCGTCCTAGATCGGTAACGCCACATTTAAGGAAAGTCGAATGGCCCAGGTAACTGTGACGATCGATGACAAAGCCTACAGAATGGCTTGTGAGGAGGGGCAGGAGGGGCATTTGGCCGACCTCGCCAGTCGTTTCGACCAGTATGTACGTCACTTGAAAAGTCAGTTCGGAGAAATTGGTGACCTGAGGATCACCGTCATGGCAGGTATCATGGTCATGGACGAACTCTCGGAATTGTCGCGGAAGGTCGCAAAGCTGGAGGCGGATGTGACGTCACTTCAATCGTCCCGGGAGGGTACGCTTGAGGACCAGCAGCAAAATGAGCAGCGCCTTGTTTCAGCACTTGGCGAGATAACTTCGCGACTGGATGCCTTGGCTGTAAGGCTTGCCGGTCGGCCGGCGCCGGCAGATACTTAATTTCCATCTGTCTTTGACGTATCGACCACTGGCGCCGCGGTCAAATCCGCCTTATATGTCCTTGCGCGGTCTGCGCCTCACGACAGGAAACACAATCCCTGGGGCCATACTCGATCCAAAGGGAGCTGTCCCTGACCAGGCCCGTGGGCTTGGACATATGGCGCCCACCTACGTTTGTAGGCACCCAGGATCGTAAACCTCCACCGGTTGCCGTGGATCGCGCTATGTCCCATTCGACACTTTGAGGAGGACACGTCCACTGTGACGGAAAGGCAGGTAAGAACGCTCAATCTCCTGCCAGATCTCAATGTCACCTGCATGTCATATACCGGCTGGTTGCCTTCGGTCGCTCATTTGTTTGCTGACGGATCCCCAACAAGCTCCTTGCAATGCATCTTTTTTAGCGGGGTAAAGGGCAGGGCTCATTCACAGCCATTGCAATGATGGTGTACGACCCCTATCATTCTAGCGGGTAAAGCGTGCATCTGCCTACAAATTCCGACTTCAGGATGCCCGCCCGATTTCGCTGCAGACATTGCGGGATCGCCAACGTACACGTGTCTTGCGACAATGGTTGTGCGTTAACTGTGTCCCAACTGAGAGTTTCTCTTGTTAACTGAGATTTTGATCGTCCTTGCCCTCACCGTTATCAACGGAGTGTTGGCTATGTCCGAGCTTGCTGTCGTCTCTGCCCGTCCGGTTCGCCTCAAGGTCATGGCCGAGCAGGGCAGCCGCGGTGCCAGGATTGCAATGCAACTCGCCGAGGATCCCGGCCGTTTCCTTTCATCCGTCCAGATCGGAATCACGCTGGTTGGTATCCTCTCCGGGGCTTTTTCGGGCGCGACCCTTGGAACCCGTTTCGCCGGCTGGCTTCAGGAGCAGGGAATGCCGGTCAGGTGGTCTGATGCACTCGGCGTTGCGACTGTCGTTGTAGCCATCACCTATCTGTCGTTGATTATAGGTGAGCTGGTGCCAAAGCAGATTGCATTGCGGGCACCGGAATCAGTTGCTGCACGTGTGTCGCCAGCCATGATGCTGGTTGCCAGGATCGGTGCCCCGCTTGTCTGGCTTCTCGATGTCTCGGGGCGTCTCGTTCTCACTCTTTTGGGCCAAAGCGGTGAATCCACGGATCGTGTCACCGACGAGGAAATCCGAACCGTACTTGCTGAGGCACAAAGTGCAGGCGTTATCGAGACCGAAGAATCAGCAATGATCTCTGGTGTGATGCGACTTGCCGACAGGACGGCTCGCGGCTTGATGACGCCGCGAAGGGATGTGGAAGTCATTGATATCGAAGATGATATGGTTGATATCCAGAACCAATTGCGCGCGACACAACGATCCCGATTACCCGTGCGTAACGGTAGTTCGGACGAGATCCTGGGTGCCCTATTTGTGAAGGATGCCTATGACTTCATGTCGACGGGCCGGGGACTTGATGTTCTTTCATTGATGCGTGAGGCGCCCGTGGTGTCCGACCTGACTGGTGCCCTTGATGTTATCCAGGCACTCAGGAAAACACCCTCTCATATGGTGCTCGTCTATGACGAATACGGTCATTTCGAGGGCATCATAACGTCTGGTGATGTACTTGAAGCAATTACAGGCGTCTTTCAGGAGGACGAAGCAGAAGAGCCTGCGGTAACTGTACGAGAGGACGGATCGATGCTCATTGCCGGATGGATGCCTATCGACGAGTTTTCCCACCAGATGCGTTTTCGGGTTGATGGTCATCCCGACTACGAGACCGTTGCGGGTTTCGTTCTTGATGAGCTTAAGCACCTGCCCGAACTCGGAGAGTGTTTCGAGCGCCAGGGCTGGTCCTTTGAGGTTATTGACCTTGATGGACGCCGGATTGACAAGTTGCTAGTGCGAAAAGTGGAAGGAAGTGACGGTTGATCCCGTCGAAGCAGCAAAAGGCAAATCTGAGGGCTGGTCGACTTTCGGCGCGTGACGCCATTCCGGAAGAGATACGGATCGAAAAGAGCCTTGCACTGACGGCATATGGCAACGAGGCCATTAGATTTGAGCATGGAACCGTGATATCCGGCTTCCTCCCCATCCGTTCCGAGGTCGACCTGCGCCCACTTATGTGGAGCTTGCGAATGCGAGGAGCACGGATATGCGTGCCTGTTATCCTCAACAGTCACACGATTGTCTTTCGTGAGCTCATGGCCGGCGCTGAGCTCATCGATTGCGGATTTGGTACCTTTGGCCCAGGCCCAGATGCAGCGGAACTTGACCCGCAATTAATGCTGATCCCGCTCGCGGCCTTCGATCCTGCAGGGCACAGAATCGGATATGGTGGCGGTTATTACGACAGAGCCATTGCCCGACTGCACGAAAAAGGGTTGCACCCGCGGCTGATTGGGATTGCGCTAGACTGCCAGGAAGTGGCATCTGTCCCCGCAGAACCCCATGATATCCGGTTGCAGGCAGTGTTGACGGAAAGTGGGCTACGAAGCTTCGATTTGCAGATTGGATAAATATGCGCGTTCTCTTCCTCGGTGACATGGTTGGAAAAACCGGACGGACGGCCGTCTGGAAAAAGCTGCCGGGTCTCGTGTCCGACTTCGGGCTCGATTTCGTCATCGTCAATGGGGAGAATGCTGCGGGAGGCTTCGGCATCACTGAAGATATCTATCTTGAGACGATCAATTCAGGTGCAGACGTCGTAACGACGGGCAATCATGTCTGGGACCAGAAGGAAGCTATCGTGTTCTCTGATCGTCACGAGCAGTTCCTGCGCCCGGCGAACTATCCTACGGGCACGCCGGGACGGGGTTCCGGTCTCTACTATGCACGCAATGGTGCCCGCGTCCTCGTGGCCAACATAATGGGCCGTGTGTTTATGCATCCGGAACTGGATGATCCCTTCAATAGCGCCGAGGCGATCCTCGCTGCCTGTCCGCTGAAGGAACAGGCGGATGCCATAGTCTTCGACTTCCATGCGGAAGCCACCAGCGAAAAGCAGTGCTTCGGTCATTTTGTCGATGGCCGTGCCAGCCTGGTTGTCGGAACCCACACGCATGCCCCGACGGCTGATTGTCAGATCCTCAATGGAGGAACCGGCTACATGTCGGATGCCGGCATGTGCGGAGATTATGATTCCTCTCTTGGAATGGAAAAGGAAGAGCCGCTCAATCGCTTTATTTCCAAAATGCCAAAGGGACGGTTCGAGGCCGCAAGTGGGCCGGCCACCATCTGCGGGCTCGGTATTGAGATATCGGATCGCACGGGATTGGCTGAAAGGATTGAACCATTGCGCATCGGCCCCCGCCTTGCAGAGACAGTACCGTCGTTTTGGAAATAGGCTGAGTACGGTTCGGATAATGACGGAAATGTGAGACTGGCAACGCGTCAAGTTGCTGGACCGTTTCGAAAGCTTGCCTCATCCTGCCGACTTCCTCGGATGAGGGCTACATGATGATCAAAGCTTTCGTATTCGTCCCTTGCTTTCTCATGGCGGTGTTGCCGGTTGCGCAGGCCCAGGATGCTGCGGCACCTGTCAGCCAGTGCCAGGCAGTTGCACGCACCATGCCTGGTGCGACGTTTGCGAACATGTCTGCTGATTTGCGGAACCTGGTTTTACCGGTTCAGGCAAACCGTTCCCTTGAACTGGACGAAAAGGTAATGGTCGACATTACCTATATCGGGCACTCCACCTATTTTATCGAAACACCGGGAGGTGTCGGAATAGCGACGGATTACAGCGGCGTTTACAGACCGTCGAGACTTCCCGATGTCGTCACGATGAACAAGGCGCATTCAAGTCATTACACCCTTTATCCCGACGAAGGGATCGGGCAGGTGCTCCATGGCTGGAGCGATGTTCCGGGTGAAAAAGCCAGCCATGATCTTGTCGTGGGCGATGCCTATATCCGAAACGTCACCACCGATATCCGTTCCTGGGAAGGCGGGTTCGAGGAAAATGGCAACTCGATCTTCATCTTTGAAGTTGCTGGCCTTTGTATTGGCCATCTGGGCCATCTACACCATGAACTTACAGAAAATCATTACACGGAAATTGGCCGGCTGGATGTTGTAATGGTGCCGGTCGACGGCGGGTTGACGATGGGTGCAGAAAGCATGACGCAGGTGGTTTCGCGCCTCCGCTCGTCAGTGATCCTCCCAATGCATCAGCCATCGGGGCTCGACAGCTTTCTTGCCATGATCAGCGGGCGGTTCTCGGTGAGATATGCAGGCGACGCCACGATCACCGTTTCTGTTCGAAGCCTGCCAAAGCAGCCGACTGTTTACGTGCTGCAGGGCATGTAGTCTGTTGCAATCATCAGGCGATGCCGAATGAGGTTATATCTATCGAAACAGAAGCGCTTGAACAGGCGTCTCATCGAAACTATAACGCACCATCCACGAAATAGATGTGTTCAGGAGCGCCATGGCTGGTCATTCACAGTTCAAAAACATAATGCATCGCAAGGGTCGGCAGGACGCCGTGCGATCCAAGATGTTCTCCAAACTTGCGCGTGAGATTACAGTTGCTGCCAAGAGTGGCATGGCCGATCCCGGCATGAACCCTCGGCTGCGCCTGGCAATTCAGAACGCCAAGGCGCAATCCATGCCGAAGGACAATATCGAGCGCGCGATCAAGAAGGCCGCTGGCGGTGATGCGGAAACCTACGATGAGGTCCGTTATGAAGGTTATGGTCCGGGTGGAACGGCTGTTATCGTTGAGGCGCTGACGGATAATCGCAATCGTACGGCATCGAATGTTCGCTCGATCTTTACCAAGGCCGGTGGTGCGCTTGGCGAAACGGGTTCGGTAGCCTTCTCCTTTGATCGGGTTGGGGAAATTACCTACAAGCCGGAAGCCGGTGATGCGGACAAGCTAATGGAAGCAGCCATCGAAGCTGGTGCTGACGATGTGATCAGCGACGAGGATGGTCATACGATCATTTGCGCTTTTGAAAGCCTCGGGGACGTCTCCAAGGCGCTTGAAACCGATCTTGGTGAATCTGAGACGGTCAAGGTGATCTGGAGGCCGCAGAATACGGTTCCCGTTGACGAAGACAAGGCACAGTCACTGTTACGGCTGATCGAGAATCTAGAAGATGACGATGACGTTCAAAACGTCTACTCGAACTTCGAGGTCTCAGAAGAGGTTCTGGCCAAGCTTTCGGCCTGATCCGCTTTGGTGGAGGAGGTGCTACGGCATCTTTTCCATCATCGGCAAACTGGCAAAGAGTTCGACGGAGCTCAGGCGTGCGTCGATGTCGTGAACCGGTATTGACACGATCAGTTCGTCCGCTCCGGTCTCCTTGAGAAAACCGTGTAGTTTTGCCTCGATCGTTGCGGGCGATCCGACGGCAGCATATCGGAGGGTATGCTCTACACTGATGCGCTCCATTTCGGACCAGGTCTCATTCATCGTATCGACAGGTTTTGGAAATCTGGTTCGAACGCTGCGGCGCAAGTTGATGAACTGCTGCTGGGAGGATGTGAAGAGCCTCGAAGCCTCCTGGTCAGTTTCTGCCGCAACCCCCATGACACCAACCATGACATAGGGCTTGTCCAGCGTTTTTGATGGCTGGAAACGCTGTCGATAGATGATGAGCGCATCCATCAGCATGTCTGGCGCAAAATGTGAGGCAAATGCATAGGGAAGCCCAAGTGCTGCGGCCAGATGGGCGCTGTAGAGGCTGGATCCAAGAAGCCAGAGGGGGACTTGGCTGTCCGCCCCGGGAACGGCAAGGATCGGCTGATCCTCTGTCGGCGCTCCAAGCAGTTTCTGCAGTTCGACAATGTCGTGCGGAAAGTTCTCGACGCCAGCATCCATGTTCCGACGCAAAGCGCGAGCCGTGCGCATGTCAGTGCCTGGGGCGCGGCCGAGCCCCAGATCGATCCGTCCTGGAAAGAGTGCTTCCAATGTCCCGAACTGTTCGGCAATCACCAGCGGGGAATGGTTGGGCAACATGATACCGCCCGCACCAATGCGAATACGCCGTGTTGCTGCACCGATATGGCCGATGACGACGGATGTGGCGGCGCTGGCAATGCCAGGCATTCCGTGATGCTCCGCCAGCCAGACGCGGTTGTAACCTGCCTCTTCGGCCTTGATGGCCATACGACGCGACTGATCCAGCGCGTCAGTAGTATCCAGCCCCTCCGGTATGAGGGAAAGGTCGAGTATGGAGAAGGGGATCATCGGCCGGCCTTGGCATGAACATGAGATTGTCCTTGCATATAGGCATTCAATCCATCGTTGGGAGGTTCTGGCAGCTCATTTCCAAACTCCCCATTAGATGTGGGGAGTGTCACGATTTCACCAGACGCAGATGCGGGCGCTTTGCGCCAGATGGTGGTGGCGGGGTGGTATGTGGTGGGATTATTCCGGCAGATTTGAAACGATCTGCCTGCCGGGAAATCTCCGCAGTTGTCCGGTCTATCGCATCAAGATGAAGCAGCGGTGGATGCGGTAGAGCCTTGCCTTCCAGCGCTTTTCGGCCGAGGGAGGAAAGGTCCGTGCGAACTGTTTCGATCAGCGCTGTCTCGCGTGTTGTGGTTTCTCCAAGCGCCTGGACCTGCCGCCCGGTAGCCTCGAGATAGAGCTCCATGGCCTCGAATTCACGATCAAGTATTCCGAGACCGCCGAACGTGGACGTCGCCGATTCCAGCGCCTGTTGCGTCAGCGAGCACATCCTCTCAACGGCGTCGGCGATCTGCCGCATTTGTTCGTGGGAGTGCCGGTGCGGATCGCAAGCGCCCTCACGCCGACCGGTGCGTACGGGGCCAGCGCCGTCACCGGCCGCGACCGGATCTGGCGGGCTGTTCAGAGCCAGCCGCGTTTCATTTGCTATGGCTTGCAGCTGCGAAAGAAAACGACATGTCTGTCGAGTGTCACCGAGTGCATTCATGCTTATCTGTTTAGGACGATCCATGTCTGTACGTGCATTGTGAACAATGGTCGCAATGTGATCGACATGACTGGACTGGCCGTGGCTTGTATCGAGGGCACCACCCAGTACTGCTATCGCATTCTTCACCATATCTTCCTGATGGGCCCCGCCCTCGGCAACTTGTTGCAGGACTTCTCGCAGCTCATGCGATTGCGCACGCAGTTCATTCGCGTGGCTGGCGATGTCTTCGGTGGCTGACGCGATGCTGGCAAGGCCACGATTATAGTCCTTGCGCATGCCTTCGAAGTTGTGTGGAAGTGGTGCTTCGATCTGTTGGTGGACATCGCCTGAAGCGAGCTTACGAAGGCCGTTCCCAATTGCATGCGCCATAAGGCGCAATTCCAGCAGCTCGCTTTCGAGACTATCTCGATCTCGCATGTCGGCCTCCTCATGATTCCGTATGCGTTGAAGTCTGGCGATCTAATTCACCAGGCGAAAGAGGTTTGCACGCATGCGTGCATTTTTACACGAGAGTTGCCCGACAACGTAAACGTCTGGTTAACCTGGAGCTGATGTCTTGTTGTTGTTTTGTTCACTTCACTTCCAAATGGCACTTCTGCCTCTCCATGTTTAGATTGAGCGCATGACAGACACGATTCGCATCATTGGCATTGATCCGGGCCTGCGCCGTACTGGTTGGGGTGTCATAGAAACACATGGCAACAGCCTTCGGTTTGTCGCCTCCGGGACCGTGACATCGAACGGTCAGTTGGACTTGGCCTCAAGGCTTTGCCAGTTGCATGATGGGCTGGCGGAAATTGTGCATGCTCACCGGCCGGATGAAGCTGCGGTCGAGCAGACCTTCGTAAACAAGGATGCGGTCGCGACATTAAAGCTTGGGCAGGCCCGTGGCGTTGTGATGCTGGTGCCTGCGCGTGCGGGCCTGCCTGTGTCGGAATATGCGCCCAACGCTGTCAAGAAGGCAGTGATCGGTGTCGGACACGCAGACAAGCAACAGATCCATCTGATGCTGAAAATCCTGATGCCCAAGGCGACTTTTGTCGGAAACGACGCGGCCGATGCGCTGGCGATTGCCATCTGTCATGCCCACAATCGCGGAGGCGAACGCATGCGCAAGGTCCTGGCCAACGCCTGATCTGTTCTTGACTTGTTCTGCAGGTAATACTAATTCCTACCGTGTAGGAGCAAGTCATGCGTGTGACATCAAAAGGACAGGTTACCATTCCGCGGGATTTGCGCGATCTTGTCGGTATTAAGCCAAATTCGGAGGTTGTTTTCACAATCGAGAACGGCAAACTGACAATCACGCCTAAGGGCGATCCCAGATGTGCCCAGGACAGGCAGCGCCTCGACAGTTTCATGGCAACTCTTGATCGACTTGAGGGCACCGGCGATCCGTCGATCGATTCTGGCGACTTGATAAACATGACGCGAGATCGCTGACATGGCTGTACTCGTGGATACAAATATTCTCGTCGATATTGCCGCCAGAGACCCTGTCTGGCTGGGGTGGTCACGTCGGATCCTTGCAACGCTTGCGGGGCGTGTGCCACTCACCATCAACCCTGTAATCTATGCGGAATTTGCCGTTCGATATCATAGTCTGGATGACGTGGATGCGTTGTTGCCCATTGAAGAATTCCGTCGCGAAAGTATTCCCTGGGCTGCAGCATTTGCCGCTGGAGCAGCATTCCGCTCATACCGTCACGCCGGTGGGCGGCGAGATGCGATATCGCCGGATTACCTGATCGGTGCCCATGCAGTGATCCGCGGATATTCGCTTCTCACACGCGATCCGGGACGATACCGCACCTATTTTCCGGAAGTTTCGCTCATCACACCTGAAACCCATCCTGACGGATCTGCCCCATGATTGGAAAGCTTAAAGGCACAATCGATGAAATCGGTGGTGACCATGTCGTTGTCGATGTCCACGGGGTTTGCTATGTGGCCTTCTGCTCATCGCGCACACTAGCGCGATTGGGATCAGTCGGTGAGGCAGTAGTGCTTTTTATCGAAACCTATGTGCGCGAAGATCAACTGAAGCTTTTCGGCTTTCTTTCCGCACTTGAGCGGGAATGGTTCAGCCTTTTGCAGAGCGTGCAGGGAGTGGGCTCCAAAGTGGCACTTGCTGTCCTGTCAACGCTGTCGCCATCGGAACTCGCAAATGCCATAGCATTGCAGGACAAGACAGCAGTGTCACGGGCCCCGGGGGTCGGTCCGAAAGTTGCTGTTCGTATCGTGACGGAGCTTAAAAACAAGGCACCAGCATTTTCGGGGGATGGTGCGGCAAATATTGGTCTGAAGCAGGATCTGGGGGAGGGGATTGCGCCGGCACCTGTGTCTGATGCTGTCTCCGCGTTGACTAATCTCGGATATTCTCGCGAGCAGGCAGCAAATGCCGTTGCCGCGGCATTGAAGGACGCTGGTGATGGAGCAGACAGTGCCAGGCTTATTCGCCTGGGGCTGAAGGAACTGGCACGTTGACGTCAAGTGCCGATACCAAAGCATTCGCCTTCGTGTATTGGTAGGCTAGGATTTTCGATCGGACATGAATAATGAGTGAAGCCGCCCGCCTCATATCTCCAGAAAAGCGAGGCGAAGATCTGGATACAACGATGCGTCCGCAATCGCTGGACGATTTCACTGGCCAGGCGGAGGCACGCGCCAATCTCAAAGTTTTCATCGAGGCGGCTAAGAACCGTGGTGAAGCCCTGGATCATGTATTATTCGTGGGCCCGCCGGGCCTCGGCAAGACAACCCTGGCGCAAATCATGGCGAAGGAGCTTGGTGTCAATTTCCGCTCAACCTCCGGCCCGGTAATCGCCAAGGCGGGTGACCTCGCTGCACTTTTGACCAATCTTGAAGAGCGTGACGTGCTGTTCATCGATGAAATCCACCGTCTCAATCCGGCAGTGGAAGAAATCCTCTACCCTGCCATGGAAGATTTTCAGCTGGACCTTATCATCGGTGAAGGGCCGGCAGCACGATCGGTAAAGATCGACCTGTCCAAGTTCACACTCGTTGCTGCCACGACCCGACTTGGGCTTTTGACGACGCCGCTTCGTGATCGCTTTGGCATCCCGGTGCGTCTGTCGTTCTATACCGTCGATGAGCTAGAGTTCATTGTGCGTCGCGGTGCACGCCTGATGGGGCTCAACATGACCGATAACGGCGCTCGCGAGATCGCGAAGCGTGCCCGGGGAACGCCACGAATTGCCGGCCGCCTGCTGCGCAGGGTACGTGATTTTGCCGAGGTGGCGCGCGCAGAAGCCGTGACACGGGAGATTGCTGATGAGGCCCTGACACGGCTTCTGGTCGACAAGATGGGCCTCGATCAACTCGACAATCGCTACCTGACGATGATTGCCATGAATTTTGGCGGCGGGCCCGTTGGTATCGAAACGATCGCAGCAGGGTTGTCTGAGCCTCGCGATGCAATTGAGGACATCATCGAGCCATATATGATCCAGCAGGGGTTCATCCAGAGAACACCTCGCGGGCGTGTGCTGACTGCCACCGCCTGGGGGCATCTCGGACTACGGCCGCCAAAGGATCTTGAGGCAACGCAATTCCGGATCAATTTCGACGATGAATAAGAAGACTGAAACCCAGGATCTGCGGCTGCGCATGAAACTGAAGCCAGAACGCATCTTTCAGATGCGGGTTGCGGGTCTCGGCTTTTGTGATGGGCACCTCCTGGTCCATCGTGCGGTCCATGAGACGTTCTGGACACTTCCTGGCGGGCGCGCTGAGTTCGGCGAGGATAGCGCGCAGACACTTCGCCGCGAAATGATGGAGGAACTCGGCGTCGAGGTAACGGTTGGACGGCTCCTATGGGTTGTTGAGAATTTCTTTTCGTACGAAGGGTCTGACTGGCACGAGCTTGGATTTTACTACCTGATGGAGCTGCCGGGACAATTCCCGTTTGACAGGGAAGACATCGTGCACCGCGTTCATGACGAACATCCGTTGGAATTTCGCTGGATCCCGGCAACCGCAGCGGGGCTGAAGGCGTTCGACCTGCCGCCATATTTTCTTTCGAACGAGATTGAGAGCCTGCCGGGATCCACCCGCCATGTCGTCTGGGATGACAACAATCTCCGTTCGGACACTTCGCGGAAACGTTTCCGCCAGCCACTGCCAGTAAAATAGATTGCTACCGGGATAGAGATCCTGCCAGCTCTTCGACGGTCTTCAACAATAGCGGCAGACCACCGGGCCGCCATCCCAATCTCCGGATCCGGTCGGTCGGCATTATGGTGACTGACGTCTTGCCCGCGTCGGCGGGAAGCGGGTGAGGGCATCCGGTCGTGCGTTTGATCGTCGTGAGAATGGTCGCGGTATCCGTCAGTATGTCGGAAATGTTGAATGTTTGAGGAACACCTTGCGGTGGTGATTTCTCCAGCAGAAGAAGGATCGCGCGGGCGACGTCTTGTCCGTGCACCTCACTCCCGGCCCGCACAGGTACGGCCTCACCATCGAGATAGGCCCTCACAAGCTTATCCCATTTGTTGGGACGCAAGTTACCGTAGACACCCGTGAGACGAAAACTTGTGGTGCGGAAAACCGGGCTGGCAAGTCCGGCAAGTGCTTCTTCAGTGGCTAGTTTGAGTTTTCCGTACAGCGATGTCGGGCGCAAGGCTGTGTCCTCAAAAGGTACGGTCTTGAGAGGTAGATCGTCATAGACTGCGCGGCTGGATAGAAAGACGACGTGTCCTACGCCGGCAGATTTCGCATTCTCAAAAAGACGCACGCTCCCTGCAAGATTCCGATGCCAGAAACCATCGGGGTCATTACCCTCACCGCCGCGATAGCGACCGGCAACATGGTCGAACGCAGCATGAACAAAGGCGTCGACGTCTTGGAATGCGGTGGCCTGATCCATGTTCGGTTCAAGGATCAACCGTCTGAACTGGGCAGGTCTGGTGAACCATCCTGGTGGCGGATCGTTGCGTGTACCGGCAATGACGGTGTGACCGGCCTGTTGAAGTCCATTGACAACATAGCGTCCGACCAACCCCGATGCGCCGGAGACAAATATCCTCATCATTATGATCCCGGCTGCGGCAAGGACGAAAGGTCGGGAATGTCGTCACCATTGTAGAATGCGTGCCACAGCTCGATCAGAGGGCGTAATCTCTCGGCCTTCGGGTGATCCCGCTCCCAGGGTTTTTCATACTGGTAGTGCAGGATGGAAATGCTTTCCCAATCCCACAGCTGCGGCATGTTGAACCAGACATATTGGAGCATGTTCATGAAGACCGGCAGACCGTGCCAATCCTGAAAGAAGGCTTGCAGGAAGGATTGATCTGTGCGCCGCCAGAAGACATTGGGCTGGTCGAGCCGTTTCATCATCTGTGCAAAGGTCTCAAGCGACGGCTTGGCAACGAAAACACCGGAGTTCAGGCGGTGGAAATCCGCAAGGCTTTCATAAACGTTGGGCGCAGCCGAAAATTCCGGGTAGTCGAACATCTTGTCGATATTGCGTAGCACGAGTGCATCCGCATCGATGAAAATGCAGCGCCCGTATTCTGTGAGTTGCCACAATCTCAGCTTGCAGAAGTTGTCGAGCGGCCTGTGAAACCCCGGCTTGCGGCCCTTCGTGAAGGGAGCAAGACTATGGATGCTTTCACGTTCATGACGCTCCTTGAAGGTGTCGGAGAACGTCAGCTGCCTGGCTTCAACAAGCCGGCAACCGAGGGCGGACAGAAGCCTCAGGCTGCCTGCCTGGACACCCTCGGTGTGGAGAACCACGATATCGGCCTTCGTTCCTGTCAATTGAAGGGAGCGCACGAGCGCTGTTGCACCCATCGCATAGTCGGTGTTGGTAACAAGCGTGACAAAGGCTCGATCGGAGTGGCGGGGTGTGGTGGATGTAATTCGATCTATTGCGGGATCGCTGGCCATCACGACGCCGACTTTAATCGTCTGCCTTCCGGATCATGTTCGATCTTGGCTGCGATATCCTTCGTCCAGGCGGAAACGGCCGGAACTCGTGAGCGGTCGACGCGATAGGCATACTTGCTGGCGATATCGACGATTTCTTCGAGGAGACCTTCACCGAGCGTGATCGGATCAAGACCGAGCCTGAGGAATTTCTCGTTGCTGACGACAAGTTCGTTTTCTGATGCCTCCTTGCGCGGGTTTGGCAGCCAGGCGATCTTTGACCCGGTTATTGATGCGATTAATTCGGCAAGGTCGCGAATGCGATGCGTCTCCGTCATCTGGTTGAAAATTTCGACACGTGTACCACGCACAGGTGGGTTATTCAGTGCGAGCTCGATGCAGCGAACGGAATCCTGAATATGGATGAAGGCGCGGGTCTGGCCGCCGGTGCCGTGGACGGTCAGTGGGTAGCCAATCGCGGCCTGGATCAGAAAACGGTTGAGTACCGTGCCATAATCTCCGTCGTAGTCGAAGCGATTGATCAGCTGGACGTGGCGTCGTGTCTGTTGTGTATGCGTGCCCCAGACAATTCCCTGATGCAGGTCTGTAATACGTAGTTCATCATTTCGTGCGTAGAACGCAAAAAGTTGCTGATCCAGGCACTTCGTCATGTGGTAAATCGAACCGGGATTGCTGGGGTAGAGTATTTCCTGGCGAACTGTGTGACCGTCGGCCGTCTCCACACCTACCGGCAAATATCCTTCCGGGATCGTTGCCCCGACCGTTGAATAGCCGTAGACCCCCATCGTCCCGAGATGAACGAGGTGAGCATCGAGCTCCAGTTCGACCAGCGCATTGAGGACGTTATGCGTCGCATTGACATTGTTGCTGACCGTGTAATTCTTGTGCCGGTCGCTCTTCATGGAATAGGGTGCGGCGCGTTGTTCTGCGAAGTGAATTATGGCATCCGGTCGATGTAGCGCAAGCCAATTCTTCAACAATTCATAGTCTTTTGCCAGGTCGATGAGATGGAAATGAATACGGCGGCCAGTCTCCGTATGCCATACACGTGTGCGTTCCTGGATCGAATCCATTGGAGTCAGTGACTGTACACCCAACTCTGTATCGATCCAGCGGCGCGACAAATTGTCGATAATGTGGATATCGTGCCCGGCAGCCGATAGATGGAGGGACGTCGGCCAGCCGACGAAGCCGTCACCACCAAGAATTGCAATTTTCATCAATCAACTCCGCATGCAGTCAAGAAAGGGATTTCTGATAGAGGCATTCTGTGACAGGAAGACAATATCGCATGTCGGCTCCCGCGCCATTACTAATCACGGCCATCCACTAAGGCAGGATGATGACGAACAATGAATTTCTTCTTTCCGGAGAACTGATCGGTCAGGGCCATCGGCTCGTACAACGCGTGTATTACGAAGACACGGATTTTTCCGGTCTTGTCTACCATGCGCGATATCTCCACTTCCTTGAAAGGGGGAGAACCGACTATCTTCGTTGTCTCGGCTGCCAACAGAGTGACCTTTTGACGGCGGATGAGGAGGGGCTCGTATTCGTTGTTCATCGCATGGAGATCGATTTCAAACAGCCGGCAAGGATGGATGACATTTTGACGGTCGCAACGAAGACGGAAAAGGCGGGTGGCGCCAAGATGATCCTCAGCCAGGAGATTTCCCGTGGAGATAGCTTGTTAATTGCGGCGAAGGTGGTTATCGCCGTCATCAACAAGCATGGGCGTCCGCGCCGCTTGCCGGAAACGGTCGCCGAAAAATTTCTCGGTCATCCCGCTTGAAGGCTGGGGGAAGAACCTCTTCGGGCCATCGGGGCCCGTGAGCACCGGTTCTGGCAGACGGATTGCCGAGCCTCATGGGACAGTGTGGCCGCTGCTTGGTCCTTGTAACGATGCCAGCAATGCGTACTGCGAAACATCTGGCCAGCGCCCCGTAACGTATTCTTAACGATAATGATGTCTTACTGGAACGCGAAGAAATTGTGCGATGCACGCCTTCCTTTGACCAAAATTGAAGGCGAGAAGCCAAGCTGAAAACTCAGGGCACCTTGGGGTAGAGCGCAACCACGGTCATGGAATTCTAGCGAGAGCGCTTTTGAACCCGCCCGGTCCTGTGCCGGGCGTTTGGATTCGGGGATATTGGATAGATGGAAGAGGTAGGTTTGGCCGCAGCGACCCACGACGTCAGTCTTTGGGCGTTGTTCATGCAGGCTGGCTTCGTCGTGAAACTGGTCATGATCGGGCTCATTGGGGCATCGGTCTGGACGTGGGCGATCGTCATCGACAAATATGTCAGCTTCGGCAAGGCAAGGCGTCAGTTTGATCAGTTCGAGCAGGTCTTCTGGTCCGGCCAATCCCTCGAGGAACTCTACCGGACGTTGTCTGACCGGCAAAACGGTGGTTTGTCGGCGATTTTCGTGACTGCCATGCGTGAATGGAAGAAGAGCTTCGAGCGTGGCGCCCGTTCACCGATTGGGCTGCAGATGCGTATAGACCGTGCCATGGACGTAACGATGGCTCGGGAAAGCGAAGCCTACGAAGCTCGCCTCGGCTCGCTTGCGACGATTGGTTCATCCGCACCGTTTATCGGTCTGTTTGGTACTGTGGTCGGTATCATGACATCATTTCAGGCAATTGCCGGATCGAAGTCGACAAATCTTGCAGTTGTGGCTCCTGGTATTGCAGAAGCGCTGCTTGCGACCGCAATCGGACTTGTTGCCGCAATCCCCGCAGTCATTGCGTATAACCGGTTTTCGGCCGAGGCCGGCAAACTGTCGGGGCGCATGGAAGGCTTTGCTGACGAGTTCTCCGCCATTCTTTCGCGACAGATCGATGAAAAGCTGCAACCGCGTGCGGCTGCAGCGCAGTAAGCGGCAAAGGATACAATCCCATGGGTATGTCTCTTGGAGCCAGGAGTACAGGTGGTGGCGGCCGCAGACGGCGCGGTCGCAAGTATGGTCCGGTTAGCGAAATTAACGTGACGCCACTTGTCGACGTCATGCTGGTGCTTTTGATCATCTTCATGGTTGCGGCTCCGATGATGACGGTCGGCGTGCCGATTGATCTTCCGGAAACCCAGGCCAAAGCGATGAACGCGGATACGCAACCGATTACGGTGTCCGTCAATCCGGGTGGTGAGATCTTTTTGCAGGAGACGGCAATCGGTCTTGATGAGGTCGTGCCGAAACTCGAGGCGATTGCGACGACCGGCTACAATGAGCGCATCTACGTGCGCGGAGATACCGCTGCTGCATATGGTGTGGTGATGAAGGTGATGGCGCGGATTTCGGCGGCCGGGTTCAAGAATATCGGTCTTGTAACCTTGCAGGAACAGGAGCAGTGATCAGATCGCGATGAAGGGAAGTCTTGGGACATCTCTCGTTTTGCACTCCTTTGTGCTTGGCTGGGCGCTCGTTTCCCTTGGGGCGCCGGCCTCATTTGACGTGGCTGATGTCGAGGCCCTGCCGGTAGACATCATCCCTGTAGAATCGATCACGCAGATCCAGCAGGGCGATAAGCAGGCACCGATGACCGACAAGGCAGCGCCTGTGCCGACCACCAAGCCGAACATTGTCGAGAATTCCGAAAATGTCGGTGACAACGATGTGGATCTGAAGGCGCCGCCGACGCCGGCAAAGCGACCGGTCGAAACGGAAGTCGCAGCCGCACCTGAAAAAACGGAAAACCCTCTTCCGAATCCGACGACCGAGACCAACGAGGTCAAGGAGATCGTGCCGGAAGAAACCGCGCCGAAACCCACTGAAGTTGCCGCATTGCCGGAGACCAGGCCGGAAGCTGCGGAGACACCGGTGGAGGATTCGTCATCGGAGCCCGCACCGTCAGAGACTGTAGTGGAAGAAATCCCTTTGCCGGCTTCCATCCCTGTCCCGACGACCAGGCCGGCGCCGCCCGTACAGCAGGCCAGGGCTGCGGAAGAAAAGCCGGAGACACCCAAACCTGCCCAAAGTTCGACTGACAAGAAAATTGCTGACAAGAAGCAGGAAACAGCCAAGTCGACATCTTCGAAAGACAGCGATTTCAATGCGGACGAGATCGCAGCGCTCCTCAACAAGCAGGAGACGACAGGCGGCGGTGCGAAGCGTTCTACCGAGACTGCATCGCTCGGCGGCAAGAAGACCACCAGCGGCTCCAAGCTCAGTCAGAGTGAGCTCGATGCATTACGCGGCCAGATCCAGAATAACTGGTCAATCATTGCCGGTATTGAAGGTGCAGACGGCGTCATCATCACCGTCACGATGCAACTCGATCAATCCGGTGCCATCGTCGGTCGCCCGGCGGTCTCAGCCTCGGGTGGCTCTGCTGCTGCCCGCCGCACCCTCGAAGGAAGTGCGTTGAGAGCTGTCATGCGCTCGGCACCGTTCAAAAATCTTCCAGTCGAAAAATACGATGCCTGGAGCAAAGTCGTCGTGAACTTCGATCCCAGCGAAATGCTGTAGAAGCTGAAAGGCTGAATATAATGATGAAGCGATCTTTCATCCGCCTGATGGTTGCATTTGCCGGCTTGGCAATGATGATTACGCCGGCGCTTGCCCTTGTCGAGATCAACATCAACAAGGGAAATGTCGAGCCGCTGCCGATCGCGGTAACCGACTTCCTCTCGGGTGATGAACTCGGAGCACAGATCAGCCAGGTCATCGCCGCCGACCTCAAGCGATCCGGATTGTTTGCGATCATCGACAAGGGCGCCTTCATCGAGAAAATCTCTAATCCTGACCAGCAGCCGCGTTTCGAAGACTGGAAAGTCATCAACGCACAGGCACTCGTTACGGGCCGTGTGTCGCGGGAAGGCGATGGCCGCCTGCGCGCCGAGTTCCGCCTGTGGGATACCTTTGCCGGCCAACAGATGACCGGCCAGCAATTCTTCACGCAGCCGGAAAACTGGCGTCGTGTCGCCCATATCATCGCGGATGCCATCTACGAACGCATTACAGGCGAGAAGGGTTATTTTGATACTCGCGTGGTCTTCGTTTCAGAAAGCGGGCCGAAGAATGCGCGCCAGCGTCAATTGGCAATCATGGATCAGGACGGCTTCAATGTCCGCCAGCTTACCAACGGCCAGCATATCGTGCTGACACCCCGGTTCTCACCCAACCGCCAGGAAGTTACCTACATGTCCTTCGAGGGCAACCAGCCAAGGGTCTATCTGCTTCAACTTGAAACAGGACAGCGCGAGGTGGTCGGGAATTTTCCTGGGATGACATTTGCCCCGCGTTTTTCACCGGACGGGCAGAAGGTCATCATGAGCCTGCAGCAGGAAGGCAATTCCAATATCTACACCATGGATCTGAGGTCACGTACGACGACACGTCTGACGAACACGGCTGCCATCGACACCTCGCCTTCATACTCACCAGATGGCTCCAGGATCGTCTTTGAAAGTGACCGCGGTGGCCGCCAGCAACTTTATGTGATGGGTGCCGATGGTTCCGGCCAGACACGTATCTCCTTCGGGGACGGATCCTATTCGACGCCGGTCTGGTCTCCTCGTGGTGACCTTATCGCGTTCACAAAGCAGTCCGGGCAGAAATTCTCGATTGGTGTGATGAAACCGGATGGGTCAGGTGAACGTATTTTGACGACGGGATTTCATAACGAGGGCCCGACCTGGGCGCCGAACGGCCGCGTCCTGATGTTCTTCCGCCAGGATGCCGGTGCTGGTGGGCCTCAGCTCTATTCGATCGACCTGACGGGGTACAACGAGCAACTCGTCAAGACACCGTCATATGCATCGGACCCGGCATGGTCGCCACTTCTGGAGTAGTGGCAAATGCGGCAGGGAAGATGTTGAATGCCTCTTTGCCGCCCCAATCTCCTGAAAAAGACTTCAAATGAGGGACGCCGAATCGGTTCATTAACCATATGCCTTCTCATAAGGTTAACCGACTTCGGTTAGAGTCTGGCAACTCTGATACGTGATCTAAGGAGAGACCGGCTATGCGCCGTATCGATACCCCGGCCATGAGCCGCATGCAGAACCTCGCCCGTAACCCAGCAGTCATCGCATTGACGTTGGCGCTCGCTCTTGCAGGCTGTGCGAACAAGAAGAACCTGCCGAATAACGCCGGTGAACTCGGACTGAACGGAGCAGGGGCCGCAACGCCCGGCTCCCAGCAGGATTTCACCGTAAACGTTGGTGATAGGATCTTTTTTGACACCGACTCCACCTCGATTCGAGCCGACGCTCAGCAAACGTTGGATCGCCAGGCTCAGTGGCTTGCCCGCTACCCGAATTACGCGATTACCATTGAAGGGCATGCTGACGAACGTGGGACCCGTGAATACAACCTCGCGCTGGGGGCCCGTCGTGCTGCTTCCGCAAAGGAATACCTAGCTGCTCGTGGCGTACCCGCCAATCGAATGAGGACAATTTCCTACGGCAAGGAACGTCCAGTCGCTGTCTGCGATGACATTTCCTGCTGGTCGCAGAATCGCCGCGCTGTGACGGTTCTTGGCGGTGCGGGATCGTAATCCTGGTGCTTGTAAACGAATTTGTGAGGGCGGTCCGGGTGGCCGCCCTTCGTTTTTTCATAGTTTGGCCGAACTTCGGTTGATTTTAGCGGGCGGACTTGGTTGCATTTTCGCTCGGATTGACAAAGTCTCCGGTATCACCAAATCGGTGCAGGTAAAAAAGGCAGGACGGACGATATGAAAAAAATTGTCTTGGCAGCGATGCTGGGGCTGATGGTGACAGGCGGCCCGGCCGGGGCGTTCTCGTTGCCTAAACTTTTCCAGATGGACAAACAGACATCGCAGCAGTCAGGCACCTCAAATCAGCCATTGGTTCTGGTGCAGGGCAATGATGCTGCCATTCGCATACAACAACTGGAAGAGCAGATCCGGCAACTCAATGGCCGTATTGAGGAGATGAGCTTCCAGCTCCTGCAGATGCAGGAACAGATGCGCAAGACGCAAGAAGACAACGAGTTCCGTTTCCAGGAACTTGAAAAGAGCGAGAATGGAGCGGCCGGGAAACCGGCCGTTGCCGCTTCCGGCCCCGACAAAACTGTAAGGCCCGGGGTTCCGGAAGATGACGTGGCACGTATAATCGAAACCCCGCCGGATGTTGGTCGTGCTGGTCGGGAGGCCCCACCTGAAACAGTTCTGGGCTCAATCGAATTCGATCAGAATGGCAATCCGCGCGCAGTAACGCGCAATGATGATGCCAATAATGCCGCGGGCCTTCCCGGCGTCAACCCCGTTCTGCCCCCCGGACAAGCTGATGCGCCTGGTCGGGATCAAAGTTCTCAACAGACGGCTTCTTCTGGTAGCGAAGGCGATGACTATCAGATCGCCTACAACCATGTTCTGTCCGGCGATTATGCGCTGGCAGAACAGCAATTCACACGCTACCTGGCTGAATATCCGGATGGTTCCCGTTCTGCAGATGCCAGCTTTTGGCTCGGCGAGGCGCAGTACTCCCAAGGCAAGTTCAACGAAGCGGCCAAGACCTTCCTGAATGCGCATCAGACCTATGGCAAGTCGAGCAAGGCTCCCGAGATGTTGCTGAAACTTGGGATGTCGCTGGCAGCCCTCGACAATTCGGAAACGGCCTGCGCGACCTTGCAAGAGGTCAAGAAACGTTATCCAAAGGCGCAACGCGCCGTCCTTGCAAAGGTTTCTTCCGAACAGAAGCGCCTCGGCTGCTGATCCTGATCGTGACCTCCGCAACCTCTTCCTCCATTTCGCCGGCTGATGCAATTTCCGATCTACTTGCGCGCCTACCCAAGCCCGCTCGACTACTGATTGCCGTATCGGGCGGTAGCGATTCACTCGGTCTGCTTCTGTCTCTTGCACATCGCCCTTGCGAAGGGGTAACGCTTTTTGCGGTAACTGTGGACCATAGACTGCGGTCGGAATCTGCAGCGGAAGCATGCGAAGTCGCGCGTATCTGCCATGATCTGGGCGTTACTCACATAATAAAGAACTGGTTGGGCGCGAAGCCGAAGTCGGGTATTGCAGCCGCGGCACGAGAGGCTCGTTACCAGCTTCTTTGCGAGGCCGCTGGCGCATTTGATGCAACTGCCATCCTCACAGGGCACACGCTTGATGACCAGATAGAAACAGTGACAATGCGTGCGGAACGGTCCTGCGATCCATCTGCGCCTGGTCTTTCTGGAATGTCGCAAGCCGTTCTTCTTCACCGCCGTTATTGGCTGTTACGGCCATTCTTGTGGACCAGAAGACAGGAAATCAGGCAGGCCCTTGAGAGATGCGGGCAGAACTGGATTGATGATCCGTCGAATGTGGATGTCCGCTCCGAACGTGCTCGCACGCGGCTGGCGCTTGGGGGGGCGGCATCCGTTTCCCCGACGCACATCGCACAGGTTGCGACGCGACGCGCCGTAATTTCAGATGATGCCGCAAAGTGGATCGATGAGTACGTAAAAGTCACACGTGCGGCACTGATGCATGTCGCGCCGGGTGGATTGGACATTGATCCTGCCGTCTTGCGATACGGGCTTTCGAGTGCGATTGCCGTGCTGGGTGGTCGAGAACAAGGGCCTGCCGCAAGCATGATGCAGAGGATTGTCGCGGAATGCCGGCGTTTCGGGTACTGGAGGATGACCGCAGGCAGGGTGGCGCTGGACCGGCGTCAACGTGGTCTCTACCTTTGCCGCGAAGTTCGCAGCCTGCCGTTGTTGATGCTGGGACCAGGTGAGAGCGCAACTTGGGATGGTCGATTCCGTATTTCAAACAGTGGCAGGGAGCAATTTGCTGTTACGGCAAGCTCCGTTGAGCGCGAGCGGGCAATGGAACTCTTTACGGAGATACCGCCCACTGTGGCCCTGCGGGCAGGCCAGACCCGGCCATCCAGCTGTCTTGAGTCGGCTAATCGGACAGGTTTTCAGTGCCGGCCGTTGTTGGCGCCGTTCGAGCGGTTTTTGCCGCAGTTCGACTATAATCTTGCTTCAAGACTTGCCGAGTCCTTCGGATGCGACAATTTTCCGCCGCTGCCATTCAACAATTCGGTACGGAAAAGGTAACCAGACTACGCGGTTCACCTTGGCAAGGACCTGCGGCAACCCTATGTTAGCCCCAAGCAATGCGGCTTTTTGGCCGCTTTAGAGTTCCGGGGAGTTCGATGAACCCAAACTTTCGAAATTTTGCCCTCTGGGCGATCATAGCACTTCTGCTGATCGCACTGTTCAGCATGTTCCAGACGGCGCCGTCACAAACGGGTTCCAGGGAAATTCCCTATTCCCAGTTCCTTAGCGACGTGGATTCCGGTCGTGTGCGTGAAGTTGTCGTGACAGGCAATCGCGTGATGGGTACCTATGTGGAAAACGGTGCTGGCTTCCAGACCTATTCCCCCGTCATCGACGACTCGCTCATGGAGCGCCTCCAGACGAAAAACGTCACGATCGTCGCGCGGCCCGAATCGGATGGATCGTCAGGCTTTTTGAGCTATCTCGGTACTCTTCTGCCGATGTTGCTGATCCTGGGTGTCTGGCTGTTCTTCATGCGGCAGATGCAAGGGGGATCGCGCGGGGCGATGGGCTTCGGTAAATCGAAGGCGAAGCTTCTGACGGAAGCGCACGGACGGGTGACTTTCGAAGACGTTGCAGGCGTTGACGAGGCCAAGCAGGATCTGGAGGAGATTGTTGAATTCCTTCGTGATCCGCAAAAATTCCAGCGATTGGGTGGCCGCATACCTCGCGGTGTGCTGCTCGTCGGTCCGCCGGGTACCGGCAAGACGCTTCTTGCACGCTCTGTCGCGGGCGAGGCCAATGTACCATTCTTCACCATTTCCGGATCTGACTTTGTTGAAATGTTTGTGGGTGTCGGCGCAAGCCGTGTCCGTGACATGTTTGAGCAAGCAAAGAAGAATGCTCCCTGCATCATCTTCATTGACGAGATCGATGCTGTCGGACGTCATCGCGGAGCGGGACTGGGCGGCGGTAACGACGAACGCGAACAGACGCTCAACCAGCTTCTGGTCGAAATGGACGGGTTCGAGGCAAATGAAGGCGTCATCTTGATTGCGGCCACGAACCGCCCTGACGTACTTGATCCGGCCTTGCTTCGGCCGGGCCGGTTTGACCGTCAGGTGGTTGTTCCAAACCCAGACATTGTTGGACGCGAACGCATCCTCAAGGTCCACATTCGCAATGTGCCGCTTGCGCCAAATGTCGATCTCAAGGTGTTGGCACGTGGAACCCCTGGTTTTTCCGGAGCCGACCTGATGAACCTTGTGAACGAGGCTGCGCTCATGGCTGCTCGCCGCAACAAGCGCGTAGTCACGATGCAGGAGTTCGAGGACGCCAAAGACAAGATTATGATGGGTGCCGAACGTCGCTCGTCAGCCATGACCGAGGCGGAAAAGAAACTTACGGCCTACCATGAGGCGGGTCATGCCATCGTGGCATTGAATGTTGCGGTTGCTGATCCACTCCACAAGGCAACGATTATTCCACGCGGACGTGCGCTCGGGATGGTCATGCAGTTGCCGGAGGGGGACCGCTATTCGATGAGTTACAAGTGGATGGTTTCGCGCCTGGCGATCATGATGGGTGGACGCGTTGCCGAAGAAATCACTTTCGGCAAGGAAAACATCACGTCGGGTGCATCCTCCGATATCGAACAAGCCACGAAGCTGGCTAGGGCGATGGTAACGCAATGGGGCTTTTCCGATGAGCTCGGCCAGGTCGCCTACGGCGAGAACCAGCAGGAAGTTTTCCTCGGCCATTCGGTTTCCCAGTCGAAAAATGTATCGGAAGCGACAGCCCAAAAGATAGACAACGAGGTCCGCCGTCTGATCGATGAAGCCTATAATGAAGCCAAACACATATTGACGACGAAACATGACGAATTTGTCATTATGGCAGAAGGCTTGCTGGAGTATGAAACGCTGTCCGGCGATGAGATCAAGGCCTTGCTCAAGGGTCAAAAGCCCAGTCGCGATCTTGGCGATGACGGTCCACCTGTCCGTGGTTCTGCTGTGCCAACGACCGGCACCAAGAAGGACGAGCCGAAGGGCGGAAAGCCGGAAAGCGGGCTGGAACCGCAGCCACATTGATCGACCAGCTATTGCTGCAGAGTAGAAAAGAGCTGTCTTCGTGGCGGCTCTTTTTTTAGCTGGTAACGAGATGTAATGAATTTTGACGCTAATTTAAGTGTCATATTGCGGGAAATGTGGCATTACCGCAGCCCGAAACCACGCAGAGGCCGCGGCAATACCGCGATGACACACCCGCATCGGGTTCTTAAGGAGTCTGTATGACACGCCGCTATTTTGGCACGGATGGTATCCGTGGGCATTCGAATGTATTCCCGATGACGCCTGATCTTGCCATGCGGGTCGGTATTGCTGTTGGTACCATCTTTCGCAATGGCAACCATCGCCACCGTGTGGTGATCGGAAAGGACACCAGGCTGTCGGGATATATGCTCGAGAACGCATTGGTCGCGGGCTTCACGGCCGCGGGTCTGGATGCCTTTATCCTGGGGCCGATCCCGACCCCTGCCGTGGCGATGCTTACCCGTTCTCTTCGGGCAGATGTCGGCGTCATGATTTCTGCATCACACAATCCATACCAGGACAATGGCATCAAGCTGTTTGGGCCTGACGGCTACAAACTCTCCAATGCGATCGAAGAGCGTATCGAAGATCTCATCGAGCAAGAGTTGGGAGGGCAGCTCGCCAAAGCCAGCAATATTGGTCGTGCAAAGCGAATCGATGGGGTTCATGACCGCTATATCGAGCATGCCAAGCGAACTCTGCCCCGTAACGTCACATTGCAGGGCCTTCGTGTCGCCATCGATTGTGCCAATGGTGCTGCCTACAAGGTTGCACCTGCCGTGTTGTGGGAACTAGGTGCAGACGTTGTCACGATTGGCAATGAACCAAACGGGCAAAACATCAATCTCGACTGTGGCTCGACAAGTCCGTCAGCACTTCAGAAGAAGGTCCATGAGGTCAGGGCCGACATTGGTATCGCCCTCGATGGCGATGCTGATCGGGTTATCATCGTGGATGAGAGTGGTACCGTTGTCGATGGTGATCAACTCATGGCCGTTATCGCAGAAAACTGGATGGCAGAAGGCAAGCTGAAGGGAAATGGTATCGTTGCCACGGTGATGTCGAATCTTGGGCTTGAGAGGTTCCTGAGCGACAAGGGGCTGCAACTCACACGTACAAAAGTTGGCGACCGCTACGTTGTCGAACACATGCGGAGCCATGGTTTTAATGTTGGCGGCGAACAATCCGGGCACATTGTGCTGTCCGACTTCGGGACAACAGGCGACGGCCTCGTGGCCGCCCTGCAGATCCTCGCCAGCGTCAAGCGGCTTGACATTCCAGTCAGCGAGCTCTGTCAGCGCTTCGAACCAGTACCGCAATTGCTTCGCAATGTCCGCTTTTCCGGTGGTAAGCCGTTGGACGATATGGTTGTCCAGCAAGCGATCGCAGATGCGGAGGCTGAGCTTTCCGGCAAGGGAAGGCTTGTCATTCGTCCGTCCGGGACTGAGCCTTTGATACGGGTCATGGCAGAAGGGGACGATCGTGGGCAAATCGAGCAGATTGTCGGTGACCTGATCAACGTCATTTCGAATGTGCGCACGGCAGCCTGAAGGTTTGCAAGTGACATATCTCCATTGCGCCGGCACGTTTTGGATCGGCGCTATAGAGTGCAGACATTCTTAAATCTTCATAATCTTCCGTAGCGAATAAGCCGTGCAGGTAATCAGCTGTTAGCTAATAATTTTATCCTTTCTCTCTGCTTTTTAATTCACGATTAACTATCATATTTCATTGTGACTTCGACAAAACGCTCGCCTGAAGCCTGCGCGACTATTGGAGTCCCACCATGAAAAATCTGCTGATCGGCACGGCGCTTGCCCTTTTTGCAACGTCTGCAACAGCTGCCGATCTCTATCTTGATCCGGTTCCGGAAGTCCCTGTCGCCGTTCCAGCCGGAGGTTGGTACCTGCGCGGGCATATCGGCATGAGCAATCAGCGTCTCGGCAACCTTTACCATCTGGGTTACGACGCCGTCGCTAGTCATGAATTTCTTGACGAAGGCGGCTTCGACAGCGCTCCTATTGGTAGTATAGGTATAGGTTACAAATTCAATGACTGGTTGCGCACGGATGCAATCGTCGAGTATCGCGGCAAGGCGCATTTTTCGGCGCTTGATCGCTATAATC
>JAEWDP010000179.1 GCA_023390055.1 Pseudomonadota bacterium
ATGCATCAAAGGGTATGTTAGGACAATTGGTTATCTTTTGAAGCGACCATTTCGCGTGTTCATCGCCTTTGTACTGATTATTGGCGGCTGTGCATGGCTGTTCACAAAACTTCCCAGTTCGTTCCTTCCTGAAGAAGATCAGGGCGTCCTGCTGACCATCATTCAGACCCCGGCAGGCGCGACTACTACCCGCACGGATGCCATCGTCAAAAAGGTGGAGAACTACTTTCTCGAGCAGGAGAAAGATAACGTTGCCGACGTATTTGGCGTTCTCGGCTTCAGTTTCGGTGGGGTTGGGCAGAATAACGCGATCGTTTTTACCAAGCTGACTGATTTCGACAAACGCACGGGGCCTGGGCAATCAGCAGCCGAGATCGTCCAGCGCGCAGCCGGCTACTTCTTCACGTTACGCGACGCGCAGGTGTTCCCATTGCTTCCTCCAGCCATACAGGGGCTTGGCACGTCCAGTGGCTTTTCGATGTACCTGGTTGACAGCGGCGGGAACGGCAATGACGCCCTGACGGCAGCCTCACAACAACTCATGCAGGCAGCAGCGTCCAATCCCAACATCAGTTCACTACGCAGCAACAGCCAGCGCTCAGAAACCCAGCTCAAGATCAACCTTGACCAGGAAAAGCTTGGCGCCATGGGCGTTGACCTTGCAACCGTGAATTCCATGCTGGCTACAATCTTCGCTGGCAGGGACGTCAACGACTTCACACTGAACAACGAACTGAAACCAGTTTATGTTCAGGCGGACGCACCATTCCGGATGCAGCCCGACGATCTGAAATTCTGGTATGCACGCAATAATGCCGGCGAGATGGTGCCTTTTTCCTCATTCAGTACGGTCGAGTGGGTTGGCGGAACACCGCAGCTCGCGCGGTTCAACGGTACAAGTGCCATTTCGTTGGAAGGCGCTGCTGGCCCTGGGGTAAGTACGGGGCAGGCCATGAACGAAATGGAACGGCTCACTGCCGAACTCCCGGGTGGATATACAGTTGCGTGGCAGGGTATCTCGTACCAGGAGCGGCTATCCGGGTCACAGGCGCCAATGCTCTACGCTCTTTCCATCCTGATTGTTTTCCTGTGCCTGGCAGCCCTATACGAAAGCTGGTCAATCCCCTTTTCCGTTATTCTCGCAGTTCCCGTGGGCGTGCTCGGAGCACTATCTGCTGCCCATTTCTTCGGGCAGTCAAATGACGTCTATTTCAAGGTAGGCCTTCTCACGACAATTGGGCTTGCGGCAAAGAACGCCATCTTGATTGTCGAATTTGCGAAGGACCGGCAGGAGCAGGGAATGGGATTGATCGAAGCCACACTTGAGGCCGCCCGCCTTCGTTTGCGCCCGATCGTGATGACGTCACTCGCCTTTATCTTGGGCGTAGTTCCTCTGGCGATTGCCACCGGAGCAGGCTCGGCTGCACAGAATGCGATCGGAATTGGAGTTCTCGGGGGTATGCTTTCTGCAACACTGCTCGGAATTTTCTTCGTTCCATCCTTCTTTATTGTCGTCAGGCGGTTATCAAATCGCCAAAAAGGCGAGAAGACAGCATAACGTCCGCTCGCGGATCACTAGCATAACGCTGCCAATGACAGTATTCTCCGTCCGGCAGCGGAAGAAGATAGGGCACTTGGGACAAAGATATGAAACCGATTCACGCAGCGGCTCCACTCGCCTTGCTACTCTTGTCCGGCTGCGTCGTCGGACCTGAACATACGGCGCCAGAAATAAATCTTCCGTCAAAATTCGCTGAAGGCTCTGCTAAAAGCAACGGCGATGTTTCAACTGCCGCCTGGTGGACAGCGTTCAAGGACAGCCGTCTGAACAGTTATGTCGAACAGGGTCTTTCCCAGAACCTGAGCGTCCTGCAGGCACTTGAGCGGATCAATCAGGCGGAAGCGAGCGTCGTTCAGGCAGGTGCCGGTAGTCTGCCATCACTAGATCTCAGCACCAGTGCATCGCGAAGTGGCGACAAGGATATTGGCGGAGCAATCGACCCTTCTTCCAGACCTAGTACGTCCATCAGGGGGGGGGTCGGCGCCTCCTGGTTCCTTGATCTTTTCGGCCTGTACAAGCGCTCCAAGGAAAGTGCACTCGCACAGTTGGACGCAGCTTATGCCACTGTCGATATTGCGCGACTGACACTTCTGTCAGAGGTCACCTCAGCCTATATCGATGCTCGGTACTTCCAGGAACGCATAGCGCTCGTGCGCCAAAACCTCTCATCGCGACGTGAGACGCTGGACCTGACCCGCTTACAACTTGAAGCAGGTGCCGCATCTCGTCTTGATGTGGTCCAGGCCGAAGGCCTGGTTAACAGCACGCTGGCTGAAATTCCCGGGCTCGAAACACAGTTCCGCGGCGCAGCACACCGTGTGGCAACCCTGCTCGGTCTGCCAGCCTCTTCCTTGCTGCCGGAACTCCAGAAGGGAGCGCGCCAGCCTGTGGCCCGCATCAACGCCAAAGCAGGCGTTCCTGCCGACCTCATTCGAAATCGCCCCGACATCCGCGCAGCAGAACGCCGACTGGCAGCCTCTGTGGCTGAAATCGGCGTGGCGCAGGCTCAACTCTATCCATCCATTTCCCTTGGTGGTTCCATCACCCCCGCCTACACCCGGTTGGGCGGCGGCGCCGAGAGCGGTGTGTTGAGTTGGTCATTCGGACCCAGCCTTTCGCTGCCAATCTTCGACGGGGGAGCATTGAAGGCGAATGTATCTGCGTCCGAATCAATAGCGCGTGAATCATACCTCACCTGGAAGCAGACTGTTCTTGAAGCTGTGGAGGAAGTTGAGAATGCCCTGGCTGCCATTTCTCGCGATGCCCGCACAGTTGCCGCCCTGCGCAATACCGTAGATTCCTATGAAGAGGCACTTGAATTGGCGACTGCCAGCTATCGCGATGGCGCTTCGTCACTACTCGATGTCCTCGACGCGCAACGTCAGGTCTCTACGGCCCAGGCAAACCTTGCTCAGGCAGTGCAGCAGATGGCTCAGGATTTTGTTGCCCTGAATGTCGCCGTTGGTGGTGGCTATGCTTATGGGTACGGCAATACGCAAGTCGCATCCGCCACGGCCATCCCGGTCAAAAAATAATCTGAATAGGTCACCAAAAAACCTCCGGTGCCGACAGGCTCCGGAGGTTTTTTATTGCCATCAATCAGGCGATACTCCACCTATCTAATGCCGGAGCTACTTTCTCCTTCACAAGGCAGTTGCGACGTGGTCTGCACGCCGTCTCCAATCCCGCAATACCGCGGGGCACAACGTATCCCCCCGCCCGTCGTTGCGCGATCGCCACCACTCGAATATTGATGTCCATCGCTCCGAATGAGCCATCCTGCAAAAGCAAGCTTACCGCTATCCCCACCCATATCCGAGAAAGGGGATCTCGCGGATTCCTCTGAAAATTAGTCCTTGGCGCGCTCGACATAAGAGTTGTCTTCAGTTGCAATAACAACTCGGGTGCCCGCATTGATGTGTGGTGGCACCAACGTCCTCAGGCCATTGGACAAAATGGCGGGTTTATAAGACGAGGAGGCGGTCTGGCCCTTCACCACTGGTTCGGTCTCACTGATTTCCAGGGTCACATGGCGCGGCAACTCGATTGACAGCGGAACACCCTCATGGATCGACAGGATGCAGGTCATTCCTTCCTGAAGATAATTCTTCTGGTCGCCCATAGTTTCTGCGTCAACGACGACCTGATCATAAGTTTCGGGGTTCATGAAGTGGAAACCCTCGCCGTCTTCGTAAAGAAACTGAAAATTGACGTCTTCAACAAAAGCACGCTCGACCTGTTCGGTCGTTCGCCAGCGTTCTGAGACCTTCACCCCGTCAACAATGCGGCGCATGTCGACTTGTGTGACAGGTGTACCCTTGCCAGGGTGAAAATTCTGCGCGGTAAGCACGACATAGAGCTTATCGTTAACTTCGAGGACATTACCCTTGCGAACCGAGGAAGCTATAACCTTGACCATGATATTCCCTTATAGGTACCGGCTTGTAACCGCCGGAGATGCGTCGTACAGGAGCGGCAAGCCGATCCACAGGACGGACAATTTCTTTCTTGGCGCACCTAGCCTAAAATCAGGCAAATAGGAAGCCTTGCCGGGTAACGGGGTGCCAGAAAAGCAGACGATCAGGATTATCGAATGCACCCTGCAGGCTCAAAATTTCGCCGTTCACCCTGGTGGACCCCAAAAGTACATGCCGATCGTCGGCCCTTCTTGATCATCCGCAATCGCATACAGTCGAGATTACGCCGGCACTTGGATGAGCAGTCCTTCGTAGAGGTCGACCCTGCGGCACTCCAGGTGTCACCGGGTAATGAAACTCATCTCCACGCCTTTGCGACCGAAGCCGTTTCGATCGACGGCCACCCAAGGCCCCTTTTTCTGCACACCTCTCCAGAATTCAGCTGCAAGAAACTCCTGTCAGCAGGCGAGACACGCATCTATTCATTCGCTCATGTCTACCGAAATCGCGAGCGAGGACCGCTACACCATCCAGAATTCACGATGCTTGAATGGTATCGCGTTGGTTCAGACTACCAGGCATTGATGCAAGATTGCGCTGACTTGCTCTCCTTGGCCGCAGAAGCGGCAGGTACGCGGCTGCTCAGCTACCGTGGCGCTACTGTGGATCCGTTCGCCAAGCCGGACAGGATGACTGTCGCAGAGGCATTTCAACGATTTGCAGGTATCGATCTTCTGTCATCACTTACCCGCAACGGTGAAACAGACTGCGATAAACTCCGCGCGGAACTCCAAAAGACCGCCATCCGCGTTGCCTTGGATGATACTTGGGCGGACATGTTCAGCCGAGTACTCGTGGAAAAGATCGAACCGCAACTTGGAAATGGCAGGGCGACAGTTTTGTGTGAATACCCCGCAGCAGAAGCCGCACTTGCTCGGCCATCGCCACACGATCAACGCGTCGCAGATCGGTTCGAATTTTATGCCTGTGGCGTTGAATTGGCCAATGCGTTCCAGGAATTGACAGATGCCGGCGAACAACGACGCAGATTCCAGCATGAGATGAGCGAGAAGGAACGGATCTACGGAAACACCTATCCCATCGATGAGGACTTTCTCGACGCTCTTGAGATCATGCCGGAGGCGAGTGGCGCGGCACTGGGGTTCGATCGCCTCGTCATGCTTGCGGCAGGCGCACCAGACATCGAAAAGGTCATGTGGACCCCTGTTGCGGGACTGGAAGAATGACCGCCGGACCCGTCATTAAGTCCGCTGACGATCTGGTCGAGGCAAACCTCGTTGAAGCTTCACGTCTTCCGGAGTTGCAGGCTGTCCTGCAACGCTACGCAATGGCCATCACACCCGATGTCGCTACGCTGATCGATCGCACAGACCCGGATGATCCTATCGCAACCCAATTCGTACCGGACCGTCGGGAGTTGACAACAATGCCGGGTGAGCTTCGCGATCCCATCGGCGACGACGCGCACACACCGGTCAAAGGCATAGTACACCGTTATCCAGACCGCGTTCTGCTCAAGGCCGTCCATGTATGTCCGGTCTACTGTCGTTTCTGTTTCCGCAGGGAAATGGTTGGGCCACAAGGTGACGGCGTGATGTCGACTGGAGAACTGGATGATGCGTGCTCGTATATTGGTAGGCACGATGAAATTTGGGAAGTCATTCTCACGGGGGGTGACCCGCTGGTTCTATCACCTCGCCGGCTGACCGATATCATGCTCAGACTGGCCGAGATCGCCCATGTCAAGATTGTCCGGTTCCATTCAAGAGTGCCCGCTGTCGATCCAACATTGATTACCGATGCACTCATCAATGCACTAAAATCCAGTGGCAAGACGATTTACGTTGCCTTGCATGCCAACCATCCACGCGAATTGACCGAAGCGGCCCGCGCTGCCTGCGCACGACTTATCGACAATGGTATCGTAATGGTAAGCCAGACTGTCTTGCTGCACGGCGTCAACGATGACCCCGACATTCTTGCAGATCTCATGAGGGCCTTCGTCGAAACCCGGGTTAAACCCTACTATTTACATCACCCCGACCTAGCCCCCGGTACCAGTCATTTTCGGGTGGACATCCCCGAAGGCCAACGGATCGTTGCCGCAATGCGTGGTCGTATATCTGGCCTATGTCAGCCCACTTATGTGCTCGATATTCCAGGTGGTTTCGGAAAGGTCCCGCTTTCCACGAGCGCTGTATTAGGCACCGATAATGGTCGTTACAAGGTGACTGACTTTCGCGGCATCCTGCACTCCTATCCACCAGAGGAACAACAAAGACGGAGGAACGCCGAGAAAGGACGCAGAAAGAACGATACTGAATAATTAACGGCCTAAAACTGCAGCGGTCGAACACGCCTTCATAGACAGTGGATTGCGAGAGCTTCCGGATTTGAGGATTTGTTTAACCAGGCAAGACACGAAAGAAGGGCATCGTTGACAGTGTCTAAGATGGACAACAGAGCTGACCGCGGAATGCTTGCTCATGCGGGTTCTTGAAGAACGCGCCGCAGACACGCCTCGAGGCCGGAGCCGAAACGGACGCAATCAACTTCGTCAAAGCGAATACCCCGACAACTTGGCTAGTTTCTATAACACGTCGCAATCCACCAGAAAATATGACCAATCAAGAAGAAATATGAGCCTTCCGGGCGCCTATCTGCATCAAACATCGTTACCACAACATGACGAGGAAAAAGGCAAATGACGAGCTACGTCCTGACCGTAACCTGCAAGTCCACTCGCGGAATCGTAGCCGCAATTTCAGGTTATCTGACGGATAAAGGGTGCAATATCATCGACTCGTCCCAGTTTGATGACCTCGATACCGGTAAGTTTTTCATGCGCATTTCCTTCATTTCCGAGCAAGGCAGCTTACGGCGCGAACTGTTGGATGGCTTCAATCCCATCGCGGAAAAGTTTGGAATGGAATGGGAAATCTACGACGCAGCGGCGCGGATGAAGGTGCTCCTGATGGTATCACGCTTCGGACACTGCCTGAATGATCTGCTGTATCGATGGAAAATCGGAGCCCTGCCGATCGACATCGTAGGTGTCGTATCTAATCATTTTGATTATCAGAAGGTCGTGGTCAACCACGATATTCCGTTCCACTACATCAAGGTGACTAAGGAGAACAAGCCCCAGGCAGAGGCACAACTAATGGATCTGGTTGAGCAAACGGGCACGGAATTGATCGTCCTTGCCCGGTATATGCAGGTCCTTTCCGATCAGCTCTGCAAAAAGATGTCTGGGCGGACCATCAATATTCACCACTCATTTCTACCAAGCTTCAAGGGTGCCAATCCATACAAACAGGCCTATCAGCGCGGGGTTAAGCTCATTGGCGCCACAGCACACTATGTAACGACCGATCTTGATGAGGGCCCCATCATCGAGCAGGATACTGTACGTGTCACTCATGCACAAAGTCCTGAAGACTACGTGTCTTTGGGGCGAGACGTCGAAAGCCAGGTATTGGCACGTGCCATTCACGCGCATATTCACCGACGGGTATTCTTGAACGGAAATCGTACGATTGTCTTCCCTCCAAGCCCTGGCAGCTATGCCTCCGAGCGAATGGGCTGAGAGCTTATATCGCCTGCTGTTTCGCATTACGATCTGATCTGCATCACGGCGCTCAGCGTGCGGCCAGTTTACTTGACCATCAAGAATCTGAAGTCATTTCTTGATGGTCCACTTGCACGGCCAGTAAATACTCCTATCTAGGATCCTCACGACCATGGAGCTGTGCAAAATAATTTCACATTTCCGCCTTGGTTCCGTCATCTAACGGAAAAATATCCTATGTAAGTTATTTTTCGTTGCTGATCTTACCCATTTGGACTACGATCTTTTTCTACTTATGGTATGGAGTCATACAGTAGAATCGCAACCACTAAGGAGAGTGACATGTTTGATATGATGCGCGTCGCCGCCTTTGGTCAGGTAGCGTCAAAAATGAACGGCACGGAACTCGCCTTCCTTACGTGCTGTCGAATGTAACCATCCGGTTCACCTGTTCCAGAAAATTCATTCGTCAGAACTGCCTTCGGCAGCCACAGAGGATTCCGTTCATGCAAAAGCAAGTCATAGAATATGGGGGTGAACCCGTTGGCATCGTTGTCCCTGACAACGACAGGCTCAAATTTATTGCAGTCAAATTCCATGTAATAGACTTGGACGAACATCGCTTCGGCTCAGCCGATGAAGTTCGCTTGGCTATCCGCGATCTTGTCCATGCGCGCAATGCCGACACCGCCGCACATGCATGATCCCGCTCAACGAACTGCCAGTCTGAAGGCGAGAGCCACCTCGTGTGCAACTTGTTCTTATAGATCCATCTTTACGGGCCGGGAGGATAAAACCATCGCAACACTGAGGTCCCTGCAAAATTAGGTTGAAAGTCAGGTTGCTCTCAGCCGCGCGACCGCCTCCAGTCCCCTGGGATCCGGCCTTAGGATCGCTCAGTAGTTCCAGAACAAAGAGATGGCAGCTCAGAAAGCGGTAAATGTTAGGGTCGTCAACGACCGCTCAATCCCTGGAATACAGGCAATTTTCTCGTTTACAAATCGCCCGACCTCGTCGCCTTCCTTTATGTAGATCTTCAGAAGTAGATCCCAGTCACCACTTGTCGAATAAAGTTCGGAGACCAACTCGGTCTTGTAGATGGTGTCTGCCACCTCATAAGTCATACCCGGTTTGCATCGAAGCTGAACAAATATCGGTTTCATTTCTCGTTTTCCTATCAGTTACCGCACGTCAAAGACGTGCCATCGCCGGCTAGACTATTGGCTGATGCCTCCGTTCCGATTTTTCCTCCTGCGCCTGCCATCGACTAACAATCCCTGGAATTTTGGTAAAGTCATATCTACGATGACCGACGGTGTTCGTTCAGGAACCAGCTTCCCGCAAGCCTCCCACCCCTAAGCGTTTTCGGAGAGGTCCCCGGCGCAGTTGCCGCTTCGCCAATGCTTACTTTATTCATTTGAGTGGATTAGTCCTTTATGAGAACAAATGAAAAACTCTGTTTAAGTCCTATCAGCCATGACGGTCGATCAGTGCTTCCTCCACTAACCAGGCCTTGAACAATGCAAAGGGCGCGTAACTCTCTCGCTCGGCAAGATTGGCGAGGTAATACTTTCCCGTATCCCGTTCAATGGCATCCACAGCACTGACCAGGCGTCCCGATTTCAGTTCCGGACCAATCAGAAATGCCGGAAGCAATGCGGCACCCAGGCCGGATGCTGCTGCTTCCACAATCGTCATGTGCTGATCGAACAACATCCCATGAAGATTGGTAAAGGTGGTTTCTTCTGCCACAAACCAGTTTTCCCATGCATCTGGCCGGCTCTTCAGATGAAGAAGAGGGGCATTCAGCAAGTCCACAGGCCGCTGCAGTGCGTATCGCTCCCGAAATCCACCGCTACAGACAGCAATCGTTCGCTCTTCCATCAGAAACGTCAGTTCAGCTCCAGGCCAGGGTCCATTTCCGAAATGAACTGCTGCATCGATCGAATCAAACCTGAAATCAAACGGCTCAAGTCGACTGATCAGATTGACTGCAATGCCGGGGTTGCCGTCAAGGAATCGTCCAAGCCGGGGCGTCAACCAGCGTGCACCGAACATTGGCAAGACAGCGAGATTGACAGTCCCGCCTTGAGGATTGGCTCGCAAATTGAGTGAGGCACTCGAAATACGACGCAATGCTTCACGAATTTCACGTGCGTAACCATCACCGGCAAGTGTCAAGCGAATCGTCTGCCGCTCGCGCCTGAATAGTGAAACGTCCAGCTGTTTCTCGAGCGCCGATATCTGACGACTGACGGCACTCTGGGTGAGGCCGAGTTCCTTTGCGGCAGCTGTAACGCTGCCGGTGCGCGCAGCAGCTTCAAAAGCAGCCAGAAGTGAGAACGAAGGTAGAAAACGCCTGGGCGGCAGCACGTCATTCCTCCATTGAATGACCTGTTGAGAAACTGTCGATATTCACTTTGTTGAGCGCACTGTAAAGTCAGATCAGAATTTATCCGGAACCTGAAACATGCTCGATAACCCGCGCTCCCACGGATTATGGGAAATAACTGCACCTCCCGCATCAATAACACAGGCATTGCACGGGCCAACCTCCACAGATGTTGTCATTGTCGGTGGCGGATACACGGGGCTTTCAGCCGCCCTGCATCTGGCCGAAGCAGGAACGGGTGTCGTGCTTCTTGAAGCGCACGAATTCGGGTTTGGCGGTGCGGGACGCAACGTCGGCCTTGTCAATGCTGGCATGTGGGTCATGCCGGACGATTTCCCAACAGAACTTGGACCCACATACGGAGAACGGCTGCTCGAGTTGCTGGGAAATGGCCCCCACCTCGTCCGCGAACTCATTACCCGGCATGATATTACCTGCGAGTTGGAAACGAATGGCACGCTTCACTGCGCTGTTGGTGATAGTGGACTGAGAGAACTTGAGCAACGGGCAGCGCAGTGGCAACGGCGCGGTGCGCCCGTGACACTCCTTGATGCGACCCAAACCGAGCACCGGATTGGAACAGGTGTCTATGCCGGGGCACTACACGACATGCGTGCCGGCACGATACAACCCCTCGCTTATGTTCGTGGCCTCGCCGGTGCAGCACTCAAGGCCGGGGCGAAGCTTTATACGAACAGCGCCGCCATTGCCTACGAAGAGCGCGACGGCCGCAAGATCGTGCGAACGGCCGACGGCGAGGTTTCGGCAGAATGGGTAATCGTCGCAAGTGAGGCCTACAGCACCGGTCCCTGGGAGATTATTCGCAAAGAACAGGTCTATCTACCCTATTTCAATCTCGCAACCGAGCCGCTTTCAAAGGAGCAACAACGCGCCATATTGCCCGGACGTGAAGGCTGCTGGGATACGCGTGAAGTCTTGTCCTCATTCAGAATGGACCAAGGTGGACGGCTCATTTTCGGTAGTATCGGGGCTCTTCGTGGCACTGGCAGTGCTGTCCATAAGGCGTGGGCACGGCGCTCGCTGCGGCGACTTTTCCCACAGATATCCGAAATACCATTCGAGGCAGAATGGTATGGTATGATTGGGATGACCGATAACGCTCTTCCTCGTCTACACAAATTCGCGCCAAACGTCGTGGGTTTCTGCGGCTATAACGGTCGTGGGATTTCTCCAGGCACGACATTCGGTAAGGTCCTTGCCCAACATGCCCTCGGAAATATTGCAGATAATGATCTGCCCCTGCCGTTCACCGAACCTAAAACGCCTGCGATACGCAGGGTGAAGGAAGCTTATTACGAGTTTGGCGCACAAGTCGCCCACATCGCCGGTGAGCGGTTCTGATTGCAGAACTGCCACCGATCAGTACATTGACCGCAATTCAATACCCGGAAGGACTGACATGACGCTTGCCAATCTAGATCTTGCCGCCGACGTAAAAAATATTCTGAGCAACCTCGATGTAAAGCCAGACGCGTACACAGGCGGTTCCCTTTCCGTTCGCTCACCAATTACCGGACAGGAAATCGCGAAACTGCCGGAAGTGAGCCCGACAGATGCAGCAGGCATGATCGAAAAGGCCCACGAGGCATTCCTGGAGTGGCGCCTTGTCCCTGCCCCAAAGCGCGGCGAACTGATCCGCCTTTTGGGAGAAGAGTTGCGCACAGCAAAAGATGCGCTCGGTCGTCTGGTTTCAATCGAAGTCGGCAAGATCACCTCGGAAGGTCTCGGTGAGGTCCAGGAAATGATCGACATTTGCGATTTTGCAGTTGGTCTTTCCCGACAACTGTATGGTCTGACGATTGCAACCGAACGTTCGGAGCACCGGATGATGGAGACATGGCATCCTCTAGGTGCCATCGGCATAATCTCAGCATTCAATTTTCCAGTCGCCGTATGGTCCTGGAACGCTGCTTTGGCCATTGTCTGCGGAAACGCGATTATCTGGAAGCCCTCTGAGAAAACGCCATTAACCGCCCTTGCGACCCAGGCAATCTTCGAAAGAGCACTTACCCGCTTTATAGACGATGGCAACGTGGCTCCAAAAAACCTTTCAACTCTGCTGATCGGCAGTCGTGAGATTGGAGAGATCCTTGTCGATCACACAAGGATCCCACTTGTCTCTGCCACGGGCTCCACAGCTATGGGAAGAGCAGTAGGGCCTCGTCTGGCACAACGCTTTGCCCGCTCAATTCTGGAACTTGGCGGAAACAACGCCGCAATCGTTGGTCCAACTGCAGACCTTGATCTGACGCTTCGCGGTGTCGCCTTCGCCGCGATGGGAACGGCCGGGCAACGTTGCACGACCTTACGCCGCCTCTTCGTTCATGACAGCATCTACGACGGGATCGTGCCTCGCCTTACCACGGCCTACCAGTCAGTCACGGTCGGAAACCCGCTCGAAAATGGAAACCTGGTTGGGCCACTGATTGACAAGTCTGCTTATGATAAGATGCAGAAATCTCTGAAATCGGCAGAGGCAGCAGGTGGCAAGATCACCGGTGGTGAGAAGATCGAGCAGGACGGCGCTCCAGATGCCTATTACGTACGTCCAGCGATCGTCGAAATGCCGAAGCAGACTGGCCCCGTGAAAGAGGAAACGTTCGCACCAATCCTATACGTCATGAGGTACAATGACTTCGAAGAGGCGCTACGTCTCCACAATGATGTGCCACAGGGTCTGTCCTCATCGATCTTCACCAATGACATGCGCGAAGCTGAGGCGTTTATGTCAGATAAGGGTTCTGATTGCGGCATAGCAAATGTCAATATCGGCCCGTCAGGCGCCGAGATTGGTGGTGCTTTCGGCGGAGAGAAGGAGACCGGAGGCGGACGCGAATCAGGTTCAGATGCTTGGAAGGCGTATATGCGTCGGGCAACAAACACGGTGAACTATGGTCGCACGCTACCACTCGCACAGGGCGTCAAGTTTGACGTCATCTGAACCGTGCAGCCGATGCGCAACCTCCTGACCGACATTGAAGGCGTGGCCATTGGCCACGCCACCGATCTTATACTCGGTTCGGGGGTAACGGCGATCCTATTCGATAAGCCCGTCATTGCCTCGGGTTCAATACTGGGTGGCGCACCCGGAGGCCGTGATACTTCTCTGCTATCTCCTTCGATGACAGTAGAAACCGTGGATGCGTTCGTTCTGTCTGGCGGGTCTGCATTTGGCCTGGATGCTGCAGGTGGTGTACAATCCGGACTTCGTGAAGCCGGCCGGGGATTTCAGGTCGGCAATGCTCGCGTACCAATCGTACCACAAGCAATCCTGATGGATCTTCTAAACGGCGGCGATAAAGACTGGGGACTGCATTCTCCTTACCACGCCATGGGATACTCCGCATTCAAGTGCGCCGAAACGGGAGTCTTTCCTTTGGGAACTGTCGGCGCGGGAACCGGAGCGACCTCTGCAACATTGAAGGGCGGCATCGGTTCGGCAAGCGCAGTGACGACGGCTGGTCACGTTGTCGGCGTACTCGTTGCAACCAATGCACTCGGCTCTGTCACGATCGGCAATGGTCCGCATTTCTGGGCGGCTCCGTTCGAGATAGAAGGTGAGTTCGGCGGTCTTGGTTTGCCCGAGGTATTCGATACAAAGATGCAACTGAAGGGTGTCGATGTTACGGCAACAACCATCGGCGCCGTGGTGACCGACGCCCTACTGACAAAGGCGCAGACACACCGATTATCAATTGCGGCGCATGACGGTCTCGCCCGCGCGATCTTGCCGGCCCACCTTCCCCTAGATGGCGACACAATGTTTTCAGCGGCGACCGGTGCACGGCCTATCTCCGAACCTGTCGAGTTGATGGAGATTCTTCATCTTGCAACTTTGGTAACCGCACGGGCGGTAGCGCGAGGGGTCTACGAGGCAAGCTCCCTGCCAATTGCCGATAGCCTACCCGCATGGCGGGACAGGTTTGGCCAATCCATCAAAGCATAAGGTTCTCCAAAGCCTGTTGCAGGCGCTCCCATTCATTTTCTCCCGGAAGTCCTATACGGAGATTTCTTGGTCGCTCATTAAACTTGCGGACAAAAATGCCACAGCGGCCAAAGGCATCAAATATTCTCGGCGCCTCAGGGTGCTGTATATAACGAAAAAGCGACGTGCCACCTGATACAGCAATTCCTCTTGTTGCCAGCAGCATGTCCAAACGCTTCGCTTCCTCATGCAGTCTGTCGCGCATCGCCATCTTCCAGTGCCGATCCAGCAATGCTTCATTAGCAATATGGAGGGCCGGGCCAGATATGCACCACGGTCCAAGCATGTCCTCAATGCGCGCAACCAGGCAAGGATGAGAAATGGCAAATCCCAACCGGACACCAGCCATACCAAAAAATTTACCGAACGACCTCAGCACCAGCAGCCCACCGCTACTCACTGAATCGACAACGCTATCGCCGTCAGAAACTTCCTGAAACGCCTCGTCGACGACCAGAAGCCCGCCTTTTTCCCTCATCCGTGCCGCCAGATCGAGAAGAACAGGTGTGGCAATGACACGGCCCGTTGGGTTGTTCGGATTGACAACAACCGCAAGATCCGCATCAGCAAGTGCGGCCGGGTCCGTTACTTGCCGGACATCAAATCCCAATAGAGATGCAACACGGCTGTGTTCGGCATAGGTTGGTGACAGGATTGCTGCCACGGATCGTGGCTTAATGAGGCGCGCGACGATCGGTAACAGCATCTGTGTGCCAGGTCCGACAGCAAGATGAGTATGCGATGTTGCTCCATAAGCAAGTGCTGCCCGTCGTTTAAGCAGATCGACAGTTTCCGGTTCTGGCAGCCGTGAAAAAGCATTGGCCGGAATCGGAGAATATGGATAGGAATGCGGGTTAATTCCGGTAGACAGATCAATCCATGGCTCAGGTGCTTCTCTAAATTCAGCACGCGCTAAGGCAAGATTTCCACCGTGATTAATCGGGCCGCCTACATTAGCTCCAGTCTCAACTGCCATAGGCAATATGTACCTCCTTCTTACCTTCCTCGCACTGCTGATTGAACGCCTGGTAGGCTATCCGGACTGGATCTACCGTCTCATTGGGCACCCTGTCACCTGGATAGGCAGACTGATTTCCACTTTTGACACCCGTTGGAACCAAGAAGGTGATGACACCCATCACCGCCGACGGCGGGGAGTTGCCGCCCTGGTCCTCATCCTGCTGCTTGTTATTGCCACGGGTCTCGCGATCCAGGGATTTCTTCTTGCCCTGCCATTCGGCTTCATCCTTTTGGTGCTTGTCTGTACGAGCCTGCCCGCACAAAAGAGCCTCGAGACGCATGTGGAAGCGGTGGCCGCGGCGCTCGAAACCGATGGATTGAATGCAGGTCGCAAGGCTGTATCGATGATCGTTGGGCGCGATCCCCTCCACCTGGATGAACCGGCCGTGTGTCGTGCCGCAATCGAAAGTCTGTCTGAGAATTTTTCCGACGGTGTCGTTGCCCCGGCATTTTGGCTTGGTGTCGGTGGCCTTGCCACTGGCGCCGCATACAAAGCCATCAATACGGCCGACAGCATGATCGGTCATCAAACTTTCCGACATGAAGCATTCGGCTGGGCAGCCGCGCGCGTCGACGATCTTGTCAATCTTCCGGCATCCCGTCTCAGTGGGATCCTTTTCGTGGTTGCTGCATTTTTTGTCAAAGGTTCGTCCCCGCGTGGGGCGATCAGAGCGATAGTGCGCGATGCGAGGCATCACCGTTCGCCTAATGCCGGATGGCCAGAGGCCGCTATGGCTGGCGCATTGGCAATAGCCCTCGCCGGTCCCCGCAGTTATGGCGGGGAGATGGTTGAGGCCCGTTTCATGGGCGAAGGCGGCCGTAGTAAGCTTGACACTGATGATGTCCGCCGCGCCCTGAAGCTCACCCGCATCGCTCATGGGCTGTTGCTTGGCTTGTTCGGGTTGGCTGCACTGGTTAGCTTGCAAATCTGAGCAACCCGGGGAGATCGAGATGCTGTTCCATGTGGGCAGCAAGACGGTCCAGCACCACATCCACTCCCGCCTCATAATCAAAACCGCATGGCTTTCCACCCAGCCGCCGAATCCATGCCGCCCTCTGATCTCCATTGGAAAACAGTCCATGGAGGTAAGTGCCGACCACCTTCCCATCCGACGACATCGCACCATCTGGCGTACCCGAGAGATTTGCAAAAGGTCGAACACAATCAGGGCCGGTGGTTCGCCCAATATGCATTTCATATCCTCGAAGCGGAATGTCATCAAAGCTCCACCCCGCCACTTGTTCCAGACGCTTATCCCCAGAAAGAACAGTATCAACGTGGAGCAGGCCGAGACCCTCAATCGAACACGGTTGTCCTTCTATTCCATCCGGATCCGATATTGTCTTACCGAGCATCTGGAAACCACCACAAAGGCCAAGTATGCGTCCTCCGCGTCGGACGTGCGCGAGAATATCGATATCCATTCCCGTACTTTTCAGGATCTGCAGATCCGTTATCGTTGCTTTGGAACCAAGAAGTAGAATGAGGTCACAATCTCCCGGGATCGCCAGGTTGGAGCGCAGCCGCACCAACTCCACATCCGGTTCTGCCTCAAGTGGGTCCAGATCGTCAAAATTGGAAACATGCGGCAGGATCGGTACACCGATCCGAATTCTGGCGTCTCGTTTCGTCTCTCTTGGCTGGTGCACGCCGAGAGAATCCTCGGCTGGTAAGCGTGCTGCATCCGGAAAGAAAGGGAGCAGACCAATCGACTGCCAGCCCGTCAATGCTCCAATCATCTTCATGCCTTCGGCAAACAAGGCGGGATCTCCACGGAACCGATTGACGATAAATCCTTTGATCAACGCGGCATCTTCTTGAGCCAACACCACCTTCGTACCTGCAATACTGGCGATCACGCCACCACGATCAATATCGCCTATTAAAATAACCGGCACCTCAGCCGCACGCGCAAATCCCATGTTGGCAATATCGTGTTGACGAAGGTTGATCTCCGAGGCGCTACCTGCTCCTTCTATCAGGACAAGGTCTGCCTGACGCCGCAAAATTTCGAAGCTTTGCAGGACGCGAGGCATCAGGGCCTGCTTGATATCTTGATATTTGACGGCCTCGATACTGCCCTCGACACATCCCTGGACCACCAGTTGTGCCCCTATATCGCTGTGAGGTTTGAGGAGTACCGGATTCATATGAACGCTTGAAGGTACACCTGCTGCCAATGCCTGCAACGCCTGCGCTCGCCCAATCTCACCACCATCAGCAGTTATGGCAGCATTATTCGACATATTTTGGGGCTTGAATGGAAGGACCTTGTAGCCGCGCAATCTGAATGCCCGGCAAAGGCCGGCCACAACCAGCGACTTGCCTACATCAGATCCTGTTCCCTGAAACATGAGGGCCCCGGCCATTCTCCTTTAGCCCCTCCTTCAGTCTGGGTCGCGGCATCTACTCTGCATTTGTACATGACAACATTACTGAAGCAATCGAGGTCTCCCCAGCAAAACACGCGAGTGGCAGGATCTCGGCACTGCATGTGCCCGTATTGCTGCTAGTCGCAGACAATCAGCAGACGTTGCACAACCTGCTTACCAAACTGGAGATGGCTCCACACCGAACCTTCGGTTTCAGGAACTTTGAAAATTACCGCTTGCGTGTTCTGGTGCTGTGCGGTTTGCAAACCATCGACAACCCGTTCGGCACGAGGTTGTCACCATGTC
>JAEWDP010000056.1 GCA_023390055.1 Pseudomonadota bacterium
TGTAGCCCAGTTAACGTGACAACACCTGAAATTCGAAGACTTTACACTTGATATCAAGAGCCAGCGGGCTGTCATGATGGATTTCATCATGATCGGAGAGGCTTCGACCCGCATAGCAAAAGAGTACCCCGAGTTTATTGCCAGCCGTACGGATATCCCATGGATCCAAATGCGCGGCATGCGCAATCGCGTGGCGCACGGATACTTTGACCTGAATCTCAGCACAGTATGGAAATCAATCCAGGTGGAATTGCCGGAGCTCCTGACCGCTCTTGCGAAATAATCAACGACCGCCAAGAGCGCCGCGCCAGTATGATCGGCATCTGTACCTAACACTAACACTATATCGACGGCATATTCTTCCTTACCTTGGAAGGTGTGAACCGTTCCGGTACTGACCTTCAGCCAGGCGGAGGAATACGTACAACTGGAAGAAAAAATTGCAGACGTGGATGTGAAGCTCAAGACACACCTGTAATGTGCTCATCGCCATCGTCTATGGCAAAGATTGCCATGATCCTTGACAAATATCGTTAGGCTGTGATAGGCTCATCCAAGAAGGAGACAGCTATGGCGACGATGAATGTTTCGCTGCCCGAGCCGATGAAGGCATGGGTCGAGCGCCAGGCCGAAGGTGGCCTCTATGGCAATGCAAGCGACTATATTCGCAATCTGATTCGCAAGGACCAAGAGTGCAAGGAGGCAATCGCGGCATTGCAGGCAGCCATCACCGAAGGCATCGAAAGCGGGGAACCGCAGCCCTTCGACGCGACCGCATTCAAGCTCCGTATGCGGGAGAAGCATGTCGTCCGGTGAAGCGCCACAATACCGGCTCGCGCCGCGCGCACTTGCCGATCTCGATGATATCTGGCGGTATTCGGCCGAAACATGGTCGATCGAACAGGCGGATCGGTATGTCGACGAGTTGGTGCGGATGTTCGAGACGATCGCCGCCATGCCGACGCTGGCGCGGGAACGTGGCGAGTTTACCCCGCCCGTCCGTATCCACGTCCATCAAAGCCAGCTGATCGTGTATACGATCGGCAAAGATCACGTTGCCATCCTACGCCTGCTGGGCGGTCGGCAGGATTGGGTTTCCATCCTGAAGGCCGCTGACCTGTAGTGAAGGTGGCAGCATCTGACAGCAGCGTTGGTGCACGGATGGCATTTGCGGTTTAAAGATTTTACAGAATTAGTCTTTAGCAGTTGAGCTTTTCGTCCTTGGAATCTTGCTTATGCCTTTCAAGCATCATGCTGCTCACCGTCATCGGATACCGCAGCAGAAGTTCAGGGTTAAAAACTGGCCTAACTATGAAGCGGGTTTGCGCCAGCGCGGCAGCATTACGTTCTCGATCAGTGAAGCGGCGATTGCGAGGTGGTCAGCTTCGCAACGCACAACACCAGGTGGCCAGTCGCGCTATTCCGATTTGGCGATTGAAGCATCTCTGATGTGCGGGATCGTTTTCAATCAACCCTTGCGCCAGACCGAAGTGAACCGCACCGGGTTTGCCGGAGGCCATTTCGTTTAAGTTATGCGGCCACGGCCGGTGCGTCCAGCATGGCGTAATATCGTTCTTCGGCTTCGGCTGGCGGTATGTTGCCGATGGGCTCCAGAAGGCGACGGTTGTTGAACCAATCTACCCATTCCAGCGTGGCGAACTCCACCGCTTCGAAGTTGCGCCACGGTCCTCGCCGATGGATGACCTCGGCCTTGTAAAGACCATTGATCGTTTCAGCGAGAGCGTTGTCATAGGAATCTCCAACACTCCCGACCGACGGCTCGATGCCCGCTTCCGCCAGCCGTTCGGAATAGCGAATGGACACATATTGCGATCCGCGGTCGGAATGGTGAACCAGTCCGCCACGGTGGACGGGCCGCCGATAATGAAGCGCCTGGTCGAGGGCATCGAGAACGAAACCCGCATGGGCAGTCCGGCTTGCTCGCCAACCGACGATGCGGCGAGCGAAGGCATCGATCACGAACGCGACGTAAACAAAGCCCTGCCAAGTGGCCACATACGTGAAATCAGAAAGCCAGAGCATGTTGGGCGCAGGCGCGAAAAAGTGCCGGTTCACCCGGTCGAGCGGGCATGGTGCGGCCTTGTCCGACACGGTGGTTTTGACGGGTTTGCCACGGATGATGCCCTGTAGTCCCATCGACCTCATAAGCCGAGCGACCGTGCAGCGGGCGATGTCGTAGCCTTCTCGCTGCAACTGCCGCCAGACTTTACGCACGCCGTAAACCTGGAAGTTCTCATTGAACACCCGGCGTATCTCGATCTTCATGCCGATATCGCTGCGGGCGCGAACCGACAGGCGGTCCACATCCAAGCGCTTGGCTACGTTCTCGTAGTAGGTTGATGGGGCAATCGGCAAAAGCCTGCAGATCGGCTCGACCCCGAACACGCTACGGTGTTCGTCAATGAACGAGATCATCGTTTGAAGGGGCGGTCGAGCTCCGCCATCGCGAAATAAGCAGACGCCTTGCGCAAAATCTCGTTGGCCTGACGAAGCTCGCGGTTCTCCCGCTCAAGAGCTTTCATCTTCTCGGCCGCGTCGCTCGGCAAGCCTGCTCGTTTGCCGCTGTCGACCTCGGTCTTCTTCACCCATTCATGCAGCGTGGCTGGCGAGCAACCGATCTTGCCCGCAATAGATGAAACGGCCGCCCACCGCGACGGGTGCTCTGCCTCGTGATCCAGCACCATACGCACGGCGCGTTGGCGGACTTCGGGTGAAAACTTGTTCGTTGTCTTGCTCATATCAGCTCCACTCTCTCAGAAGTTGATGGAGTGGATGCCCCTCCCGTCTCTGTCGCGATGTGGCAGACTGGAAAAGCTGGCAACGTCACAGTTAGGAGAATTGATATGGACAACGTCACCATCATCGGTATCGATTTGGCTAAGCGCGTCTTTCATGCCCATGGCGCCCGCGCCGACGGCAGTATCGCATTCCGGAAGAGATTGACGCGGGCTCAGTTTCTTCCGTTTCTCTCCGCCCAACCGAGCTGCATAGTTGCAATGGAAGCTTGTGCGAGTGCCCACGATTGGGGTCGTGCCATCCGCGGTCTCGGCCATGACGTGCGGCTAATTCCTCCGACCTATGTCAAGCCGTATGTAAAGCGTCAAAAGAACGACACGGCCGATGCGGAGGCTATTGCTGAGGCCGCATCTCGGCCGACCATGCGCTTCGTTACCGTCAAAACCGAGCAGCAACAAGCGAGATCGGCGGTCTTCCGCACGCGTGATCTTCTTGTTCGGCAGCGCACACAATTGATCAATGCCTTACGTGGGCATCTTGCTGAGCACGGTGTTGTTGCGCCGCAGGGCCCAACACATTTGAAGACGTTGGCCGCCGCAATCGCTGACACCAGTCAATCGATACCTGTTTTAGTCCGCGACATCGGCCACCTCTATCTCGAGCAAATCGAGCAATTGAGCCGAAAGATCACAGATCTCGAGAAGGTGCTTCGTAGCGAAGCCCAACGCGGGGTTGAAACGCGTCGCCTTCAGACCATGCCAGGTGTCGGACCGATAACCGCTATGGCAATAGAGGCCTTCGCTCCACCAATGAAAACCTTCAAACGCGGCCGTGACTTTGCGGCTTGGTTGGGGTTGGTCCCTGTCCAGCACTCGACCGGAGGGAAGCAACGACTTGGTCGAACATCAAAGATGGGGCAACGAGACATCCGCAGGCTGCTGATCATCGGCGCTATGGCTGTCATCCAGTGGGCCTCGCGCCGAGGAGCGCAAACTGGATCTTGGTTGCACAGAATGATAGAGCGGAAGCCCATTATGCTGGTCGCGATGGCGCTGGCGAACAAGATGGCACGCTCGATCTGGGCCATGTTGACGAAGAATGAAGATTACCGGAATCCAGTTGTGGCTGTCTGATCAATCGATCGCGCAGCTATAGGACTGGATACGCAGGCATGTGAGGAGGTCGTGAACATCAAGGGCAAATGATCGGTTCGATCGGGATCAGGAAATGCACCGAGGCTCCAAGAGTGGAAAAGCTCGTTAAGTTGATTTGCGCCTGATCCGCGTATCTCCATGACGGCCAGCGGCTGCATCTGATGTCGCGCGAAAGGCCTGACACATGACCGCACCCGATCACATGCCGGAAATGTTCGAAAACCGCTTGCATGAACCGGGGCATCCACACATGGAGCCTCCGGCAAACCCGGTGCGGTTCAGATCGATTCATCTTAGACCCGATCTATCAGATGCGGGGACTGAACAACTAGGCCGCTTTTGGCCTGACAAGGGTGGAAGCAGATATATTGATGTTGCAAGAACTTAGGATTTGCGCGACTGACAATAATCAGCGCACCTGCCTGAGCGCCTCAACTATACGTTGGCGATCGGCATCCGAAAGCGGTAGCAAGGGCTTCGGCGGTTGTGCCTGGCTCAGTTTAAGTTCGCGGATCGCGGCATAGGCAACGCGAAGACTGCCAAATTCACGAAACAAATCCCAAAGTGGTTGAAGAAGCTCGTTGATCCTGAGTACTTCCATCTGATCGGCGGCGCGGGCTGCGCGCACCATCTGCATGGAGATTTCGGGCAGAAAGCCAGCGATGACGCTGTACCAGGCATCCGCGCCGGCAAGCAGTGCCTCCGCCGCGCCCCAATCACCGCTATAGCCAATCGCGAGCCGGCCGGCCGGGCCAGCTCTCACGGCCTCAAGTTCGCTCGCCACAGGCATTCCCCCCGGCAAAGGCATCTTGACCGCCGCGATGTTAGGAACCTCGGCAAGACGGCCAAGAAGCACGGGGCTGAATGTGAAATGCGTCGTGCCCGGATTGTTATATATGCAGAGCGGCAAGCCGGTTGCGCTCGCAACCGCGACATAATGTTGAAACGCTTCTTCCTCGGTCAGCGGCGTATAGGAGACGGGTGCGAGAAGAAGCGCGTCCGCCCCTTCGGCTTCTGCATCGCGGGCGAGGTCCTGGGC
>JAEWDP010000093.1 GCA_023390055.1 Pseudomonadota bacterium
GGCAACTGGAACGCAAGGAGAATAGGCGTGGCACGTATCGCTGGCGTCAACATCCCGACTGCGAAGCGCGTCGTTATCGCGTTGACGTATATTCACGGGATCGGCCCGAAATTCGCACAGGAAATTATGGACAAAGCCGGTCTGCCGGCTGACAAGCGTGTCCATCAGCTGACAGATTCCGAGATTCTGTTGATCCGCGAAGCCATTGACCGTGATTATCAGGTCGAGGGTGATCTTCGTCGCGATACCGCGATGAACATCAAGCGTCTGATGGATCTTGGATGCTATCGTGGTCTGCGTCACCGCCGGGGCCTTCCAGTCCGCGGTCAGCGCACCCACACTAATGCGCGCACCCGCAAGGGTCCGGCTAAGGCTATTGCCGGCAAGAAGAAGTAATTTCCCGGATTTCCGGGTAGAAGAGGTCTGCGGATTGCTGCTGACCTCTTTTTGGGTTTGGAGCCGGCTTTCATGCCTGGTTCCGGTGTAGCCGCTGGTATTACGGCGGTGTGGAGATCGACGAAAGGAAGATCATGGCCAAGGAAGCCACCCGCGTTCGCCGTCGCGAACGCAAGAATATCACCTCGGGCGTTGCCCACGTGAATTCGACATTCAATAACACGATGATCACCATCACGGATGCGCAGGGCAATGCGATTGCCTGGTCGTCTGCCGGTGCAAAGGGTTTCAAGGGCTCGCGTAAGTCTACTCCTTTTGCTGCCCAGATTGCAGCGGAAGACTGCGCCAAGAAGGCTCAGGAGCACGGCATGAAGTCGCTCGAAGTCGAAGTTTGCGGTCCGGGTTCCGGCCGTGAATCGGCTTTGCGCGCTCTGCAGGCTGCCGGTTTCATGATTACGTCGATCCGCGATGTGACGCCGATCCCGCACAATGGTTGCCGTCCGCGCAAGAAGCGCCGCGTCTGATCAACGGATGCGTCCGTCTCGTGGCGGGCTGCATTGAACTTGGGTGATGCCGCCTTACTTCGCTCGACGAGGTCTGGCGGTTTTGCCATACCGCCGATGGGACAAGTCCTACTCGGTGCTTCTCATGCTCGGTTGTCACGATTGGATGGTGACAACGAACGGAAGGTTTAAAACATGATCCAGAAGAACTGGCAGGAACTGATCAAGCCGAACAAGGTGGAGTTCACCTCGTCTGGCCGTACAAAAGCCACTCTCGTTGCAGAGCCGCTTGAGCGAGGCTTCGGTCTGACGCTCGGCAACGCGCTGCGCCGAGTCCTGTTGTCGTCGCTGCGCGGTGCTGCTGTCACCGCTGTTCAGATTGACGGCGTGTTGCACGAATTTTCGTCGATCCCCGGGGTTCGGGAGGATGTGACCGATATCGTGTTGAACATCAAGGAAATCGCCATCAAGATGGATGGTGATGATGCCAAGCGGATGGTCGTGCGCAAGCAGGGTCCAGGTGCCGTCACGGCAGGCGACATCCAGACGGTTGGCGATATCGAGATCCTCAACCCCGATCACATTATCTGCACCCTTGATGAGGGCGCGGAGATCCGGATGGAATTCACCGTCAACAACGGCAAGGGCTATGTTCCGGCTGACCGTAACCGTGCAGAAGACGCACCGATCGGGCTCATTCCGGTCGACAGCCTCTATTCGCCGGTTAAGAAAGTGTCCTACAAGGTTGAAAATACCCGTGAAGGACAGGTTCTCGACTACGACAAGCTGATCATGACGATTGAGACGGATGGGTCGATCACGGGTGAAGATGCCGTAGCCTTTGCTGCCCGCATCCTTCAGGACCAGTTGTCGGTTTTCGTGAACTTCGACGAACCGCAGAAGGAAGCCGAAGAAGAAACCGTAACGGAACTGGCGTTCAATCCGGCGCTTCTCAAGAAGGTCGACGAACTGGAACTTTCTGTCCGTTCGGCCAATTGCCTGAAGAACGACAATATCGTTTATATCGGCGATCTTATCCAGAAGACCGAAGCCGAAATGCTTCGTACTCCGAACTTTGGTCGCAAGTCGCTGAACGAGATCAAGGAAGTTCTGGCATCCATGGGCCTCCATCTTGGTATGGAAGTTCCAGCATGGCCGCCGGAAAACATTGAAGATCTCGCCAAGCGCTATGAAGATCAATACTAACCATTAGACTGCGGGCGGATGTCTGCAAGTAAAGGAGAATAGAGATGCGCCATCATAAAGCCGGCCGCAAGCTCAACCGTACCGCAAGCCATCGCAAGGCGATGTTTGCAAACATGGCTGCCTCGCTGATTACCCACGAGCAGATCGTGACAACCTTGCCGAAGGCGAAGGAAATTCGCCCGATCGTTGAAAAGCTGGTCACACTCGGCAAGCGTGGCGATCTTCATGCACGTCGTCAGGCAATCTCGCAGATCCAGGACCATGACGCCGTTCGCAAGCTTTTCGATGCGATTGCCACGCGTTATGCCAACCGTAATGGTGGTTATCTTCGGATCATGAAGGCTGGTTACCGCCAGGGCGACAATGCACCGCTCGCAGTCATCGAGTTCGTCGAGCGCGACGTCGATGCCAAGGGAGCAGCCGACAAGGCACGCGTCGCAGCTGAGGCGGAAGCCGAAGCCGCATGATGAACGGCCGCGTTTGACGGGTTTTGAAAAAGCCGGGTGGTGACACCCGGCTTTTTGCTGTCCTGGTGACCGGTTCTTCAAGATGGTAACGACGCACTGGATAAAGATGCAGTTTTGTCAGACAGTCAATGAGGGCTTTTGCCGGTTGCTGCGGAGCATTGATCGAGGCGTTGTGGGCGTCAGCGTGTAGCTCCGGCCATTCTTGGCCGCGTTCGCTTACGGTTCATGACGGGCCTGCGGATTGGTCTGTACGCCAGGAGGATGATTACCAGTCCTATATGCAAAGCAGGCACGAAGGTGAGTGACTTTATTGCAAGGAAAAAGTGGAACGCGCCACCGAGGGCGATTGGATAGACCAGCCAGTGCAGGCGTCTCCAGCGAGTTCCAAGCTTTTTGATCGACCAGTTGTTCGAGGTCAGAGCCAGTGGGATGAGGCAGGCAAGGCAGGCCATGCCGATCGTGATGTACGGACGTTTGGCGATATCGGCGCCGATCGAGCCGAAATCCAGCCTGCGGTCGAGTATCAGCCAGACCGAGAAGTGCATCGTGACATAGTAGAACGCAAGCAGTCCGAGTGCGCGGCGGTAGCGCAGCCAGTTGATGCCGGCAAGATCGCGTAATGGTGTCACCGCCAGGGTGGCGATGAGAAAGCGCAACGCCCAGATACCCAAAAGATGTTCGAATGTCTTGACCGGATTGAAGCCGAGACCGCCAGTGGCCCCCAGATAGAAATACCAGGCGGCGGGGAGGAAGCCGACAATGTAAAGAACCCATATGCTTGGGCCGTGCAGCCTGCGGGGCAGGGCAGGGATCAGTGCCATCAGTAGTTTGCCTTGAGGTCCATTCCCTCATAGAGGCCTGCAACCTCTTCCTGGTAGCCGTTGAAGAGCAATGTCGGACGATTTGCAACCTTGAAGAAACCGCCTTCGCCGATCCTCTGCTCGGTAGCCTGGCTCCAGCGCGGATGATCGACTGCCGGGTTGACGTTCGAGTAAAACCCGTATTCGCGTGCGTTTGAGTTCTTCCAGGTCGTCTTCGGTTCGCTGTCCACGAGTGAGATCTTGATAATCGACTTGATGCTCTTGAAGCCATATTTCCAGGGAACGACGACACGGATTGGAGCGCCATTCTGGTTTGGCAGCGTCTCACCATAAAGACCGACAGCAAGAATTGTAAGCGGGTGGCGGGCTTCGTCCAGCCGCAATCCTTCCACATAGGGCCATTCCAGCGGCTGGAACAGGCCGCTTTGGGCTGGCATTTCATCTGGCCGCACGATGGTTTCAAAGCTGACATATTTTGCGCTTGAGAGAGGTTCCACCTGATCGAGTATGGCCGACAGCGGGAAGCCGATCCACGGAATGACCATCGACCAGCCTTCAACGCAACGAAGCCGGTATACCCGCTCTTCGAGTGGCATTTTCAAGAGATCATCAATGCCGTATTCCTTCGGTTTGGCCACCATTCCGTCGACCTTGACTGACCAGGGTAATGGCTTGAACGCGCCGGCATTTTCGGATGGATCGCTCTTGCCGGTACCGAATTCATAGAAATTGTTGTAGGTCGTTACCGCTTCCTTGGGCGTATGAGGTTCCTCGCTCGTTATCCCGGCAGATGCATCAAGGGATGTGGCCATTGCTTCTGACTGGCCCGAGAAGATGAAACCGGCCGCGGCCGCGCCCATGAATGTCCTGCGTGACATGTAGATGTCCCGGGGTGTAATCTCGCAGGCGGCAATGCGAGGCGGACGATAGACAGCCATGATGATCTCCTTCGCGGCAGCTTCTTTACAATAGGTAGCGTGGAGGCGTCCGTTTTTACAGCGGTGAAAGCATGTTCGCCTGCCACATTTGCGTGAGGATTGCGCGACCGTACCGCTTTGGACGGGCCTGATAGTGACACCCTGAAACAGTTGGAGTAGGTAAGGCGAAAACTGAGGTTTGCGCGACCGTCGGGGACGCCAACCGGATCGACACTGAGGAACATACGATGCCAGCCTACCGCTCCAGAACCACGACCCATGGCCGCAACATGGCAGGCGCGCGCGGTCTGTGGCGTGCCACGGGCATGAAGGATGGTGATTTTGGAAAACCCATCATCGCCGTCGTGAATTCGTTTACACAATTTGTGCCGGGTCACGTCCATCTGAAGGACCTCGGTCAGTTGGTCGCCCGCGAGATCGAGGCTGCCGGTGGTGTCGCAAAGGAATTCAACACCATTGCGGTCGATGATGGGATCGCTATGGGCCATGACGGAATGCTTTATTCGCTCCCGTCACGCGAGATCATCGCAGATAGCGTCGAATACATGGTCAATGCACATTGTGCCGATGCCATGGTCTGCATCTCGAATTGCGACAAGATAACGCCAGGCATGTTGAACGCCGCCATGCGCCTCAACATTCCTGTCATATTTGTCTCCGGTGGTCCGATGGAGGCCGGCAAGGTCGTCCTAGACGGCAAGACGGTCGCACTCGATCTGGTTGACGCCATGGTTGCGGCCGCCGATGACAGCATTTCTGATACCGATGTCCAGGCCATCGAACAGTCGGCCTGTCCGACCTGCGGCTCCTGCTCGGGCATGTTTACGGCCAACTCGATGAACTGTCTGACGGAGGCACTCGGGCTTTCACTGCCGGGCAATGGATCGACCCTTGCCACGCATGCGGACCGCAGGCGTCTCTTCGTGGAGGCCGGGCACCTGATCGTCGATCTCGCACGCCGCTATTACGAGCAGGACGATGATCGGATTTTGCCGCGCTCCATTGCGACAAAGGAAGCGTTCGAAAACGCCATGACACTCGATATCGCCATGGGCGGATCGACCAATACTGTTCTGCATATCCTTGCGGCCGCCTATGAGGGAGGTGTCGATTTCACGATGGATGACATCGACCGTCTCTCGCGACATGTGCCCTGTCTTTCAAAAGTGGCGCCAGCCAAGAGCGACGTGCATATGGAAGACGTCCATCGCGCGGGTGGCGTCATGCGCATCCTTGGCGAGCTGGAGCGTGGCAATCTTTTGAACCTTAATTGCGGTACCGTCCACGAGGCGACACTGGGCGATGCCATCAATCGCTGGGACATCACCCGTACCAACTCGGAGACCGTCCGGACCTTCTTCAAGGCAGCACCGGGCGGTGTTCCGACGCAAGTGGCCTTCAGCCAGGAAGCACGCTGGAAGGAACTGGATACCGACTGTGAGACCGGGGTGATTCGGTCCGTCAAGAACCCGTTCTCCGAGGATGGTGGACTTGCTGTCCTTTACGGCAATATCGCGCTCGACGGATGTATCGTGAAGACGGCCGGGGTGGACGAATCCATCCTGAAGTTTACCGGTCCCGCACGGGTCTTCGAAAGTCAGGATGCTGCCGTGAAGGGCATCCTCAATAACCAGGTCGTGGCCGGTGATGTCGTCGTCATTCGATATGAGGGACCAAAGGGCGGTCCGGGAATGCAGGAGATGCTGTATCCCACAAGCTATCTCAAGTCGAAGGGCCTTGGAAAGGCCTGTGCACTTATCACGGACGGGCGATTTTCCGGCGGTACCTCTGGCCTTTCGATCGGCCATGCATCGCCTGAGGCGGCTCAGGGCGGAGCGATCGGCCTCGTCCGCGAAGGTGACTTGATCGAAATCGATATCCCGAACAGAACGATCAACCTGGCTGTCGCGGAAAGTGAGCTTGATGCCCGTCGTGTCGAGCAGGACGAACTCGGCTGGAAGCCGAAAGCTGCGCGTCGTCGAAATGTGACAACAGCCCTGAAGGCTTACGCGACCTTCGCGGCAAGCGCCGACAAAGGAGCCGTCCGGATCTTGCCGGAATAGGCAGCAAAACCCCTAGAGAGGCCTGTTGAGGTTGTTGTAGATCTCCTCCAGATCTGCAAGTCGCTTTTCATAGGCGCTCCGGATGCAGGCAACATCGCCGCCGCAGGCCTGTCGTTGCCTCAGCCAGAGCACTTGTTGATCCTGCATGGATCCGCGAGCCCCCATGGCGAGGAGACCGGCGAGAAGGTTGAAGGTCGTGACCATCTTCACATCTGCGTCGTTGAGCGCACGGTGATCGCAGATTACCTGCTCATCGGCCGCAAGATCTGCTCCATCGCATTCAAAGCTTGCAGCAAAGGTGCAGGTTGGCAGGCCGAGACACAAGGAAGCGACAATGCATGTGATATGATGCATGGGACATCTCCTGCAATTTCCAGGCGGCATCAATGCGACCATTCAATAGTAAGATGGTGTGGGAGATAGGGCGGTTGGAACCATTGACGAGTGCCTGGATTGTCAGGTTCGGTGCGGGCATTTTTCTTGCCGAACAACAATGCGCTCGCGAGGCGCATTTGCGATCCGGAAGCGTTTGACGTGCTTGCCGGCGGCTCGGATGGGACACTTTCTGACACACACATGGTGCAAGAACACCTGCGTCAGGATCCGTGATGCGGCCACCTTTTCTTTCTAGCCTGTGACGCTAAGGTCCGTGACACCATATACGTAATGAGGAATCACATGCCAAACCTTCGCTCATGCCTGATTGTAAGCGTTCTCGCGCTGTCCCTGCTTGTTCCCGCAGCAGCCACGGCACAGGAGCAAAGGGTGTTGCCGAAGGGCCAGTCCGAAATCCAGCTCTCATTTGCTCCGCTTGTGAAAAAGACGGCGGGTGCCGTCGTCAATGTCTACGCCGAACGCCTCGTTCGACACCGCAGCCCGTTTGCCGGAGACCCCTTCTTCGAGCAGTTTTTCGGTCAAAGGATGCCCAATCGTACCGAGAAGCAGTCCTCACTCGGGTCCGGTGTGATTGTCACTGCCAGCGGTCTTGTCGTGACGAATTTTCACGTGATCAAGGGTGCCGACGATATCAAGATTGCTCTGGCTGACGGTCGCGAATTTGCATCCGAAGTGATCTTGAAGGATGAAAGTCTTGATCTTGCGATACTCAAGGTGTTGTCCGACGAGAATTTTTCTGTGCTGCCGATCGGGGATTCGGATGCGGTCGAAGTCGGCGACCTTGTGCTGGCGGTCGGCAATCCGTTCGGGGTCGGCCAGACGGTGACCAGCGGGATCGTTTCGGCGCTTGCCCGCAACCAGGTTACGCCTGGTGATTTCGGTTTCTTCATCCAGACGGATGCCTCCATCAATCCCGGCAATTCCGGAGGTGCGTTGATGAACATGAATGGTGAACTGATCGGCATCAATACAGCAATCTTTTCGCGTGGCGGGGGGTCGAACGGGATCGGCTTTGCGATTCCGGGAAACCTTGTAAAGGCCTTTGTCTCGGCCGCCGAAGATGGCGACAAGGTCTTCGAACGCCCCTATATCGGCGCAACTTTTGAACCGGTGACCTCCGATGTCGCCGAGGCCCTCGGACTTGCTGCAGCAAGGGGGGCGCTGGTTGTCGGGATCGTGGAGGATGGACCGGCCGACCGGGCAGGCTTGAAGCCGGGTGACGTGGTAACGGCCGTGAACCACATTGAAGTGGAGCATCCGGACGCACTTGGCTATCGCCTGACGACGGCCGGACTGGGTCATGAGGCCGTGTTGACAGTCTTGTCGAATGGCGAACGTGATGTGACCATTTCACTCAACACCGCGCCGGAAATTCCGCCCCGAGACGAACGGTTGATCGAAGGCAGAAATCCCTTCGCCGGCATTCGTGTTGGCAATCTTTCACCCCGTCTTGCAACTGAACTCAAGATGTCGGCCGGCAAGGCTGGCGTTGTCGTGGTCGACGTCGTTCGCGGCTCGCCGGCGAGTCGCCTCGGATTCCAGGTGAAGGATATCCTCGTGTCGCTGAACGGTGTTGCCGTTCGTTCCACCGAAGAAATGGAAGACATGCTTGACGATGACCCGGGTTTCTGGCGCGTCGAGATTGAACGGAACGGCCAGAGAATACGGCAGTTTTTCCGATGACGAGCGACCTTTTCTCATCGAAGTTACCCGAAGATGTCGCCAATCGGCGGCCACTTGCCGACCGACTGAGGCCGCAATCGTTGTCGCAAGTCACCGGGCAGGAGCATCTGACGGGAGACGATGGCGCGTTGCGTCGTATGATTGCATCCGGCTCGCTTGGCTCGATGATCTTCTGGGGGCCGCCGGGAACCGGAAAGACGACGGTGGCGCGGCTGCTTTCGGGAGAGGCCGGACTGGCTTTTGAACAGATATCGGCGATCTTCTCCGGCGTTGCCGATCTCAAGAAGGCCTTCGAGGCTGCCCGCATGCGGCGTATGGACGGCCGTCAGACCTTGCTTTTCGTCGATGAGATCCATCGCTTCAACCGGGCCCAGCAGGATAGTTTCCTGCCGGTAATGGAGGATGGGACGGTCATCCTTGTCGGCGCCACGACTGAAAATCCAAGCTTCGAATTGAATGCAGCACTTCTGTCTCGCGCCCGTGTCCTGACATTTGCGGCGCATGATGAAGGCAGCCTTGAAGAATTGCTGAGACGGGCGGAACAGGCAGAGGCGAGGCCGTTGCCGCTTGACGACAATGCGAGGGCGAGCCTTGTACGCATGGCAGATGGCGACGGCCGTGCCGTGCTCACGCTTGCGGAGGAAGTCTGGCGGGCTGCACGGGAAGGGGAAGTCTTCGACACGAATGGGCTGGTGCGGATCGTGCAGCGCCGTGCACCTGTATACGACAAGGGGCAAGACGGTCACTACAATCTCATATCGGCCCTCCACAAGTCTGTGCGCGGTTCCGATCCGGATGCGGCCCTTTATTATCTTGCCCGCATGTTTGATGCCGGTGAAGACCCGCTCTATATCGGCCGCAGGCTGGTACGCATGGCGGTGGAGGATATCGGTCTTGCGGATCCCCAGGCACTGGTGATCTGCAATGCCGCAAAGGATGCGTATGATTATCTCGGGTCGCCGGAGGGCGAACTGGCACTGGCTGAGGCCTGCGTTTATCTTGCAACCGCGCCAAAATCCAACGCCGTATACACGGCTTTCAAGGCGGCCATGAGGGCAGCGAAGGATAACGGCTCGCTGCTGCCGCCAAAACG
>JAEWDP010000156.1 GCA_023390055.1 Pseudomonadota bacterium
TTCGGATATGCTCATGGTCGGAAACTCCCAATCGAATCAATTGGGTTCCCACAGATTCAGCCATTCTTGCAAATGTCACGCGCTAACTCACCCGATTGCCGTGGGCTGACACGACTTCTCCCTCGACTGCGTAGAATCTTCGCAATAGGATCAGATTTTCCTTTGCCCATCGCCCGATTTCCTTTATGAAACGGAGGTCGATGGTTCCCAAGGGATTGATAGGGAATGCGGTAAGGATCGATGATCCGAATCCGCGGCTGCCCCCGCAACTGTAAGCGGCGAGTTCCACCTGAATGCCACTGCGGCGAAAGCTACGGGAAGGCAGATTGGAGCAGCGAGCCGCAAGCCAGGAGACCTGCCGGAGACGGAGTAAATGCCAAACCCTCGGGTGGAGGGCGAAAGGATAAGACATGACTACTGCTAACCAGGCTACCGTTTCAGCCGAATCGCGTATTTTGCCGCTCGCATTCGCCGCACTCCTCGGGCTGTTCATCGTCGGTTTCGTCGGCTTCTCGCATGTGGAAGCCGCTCACAATGCCGGCCATGACTATCGCCATTCGATGGCGTTTCCCTGCCACTGACGAGGACACAAGATCATGAGTATTTTTCGTAACGTCGTGTTTCTCGCGGTGGCTGCCGGGCTTGCGGCCGGTCTAGTCATGACCGTGATGCAGACTTTTTATACGGTGCCGCTGATCCTGCAAGCTGAGACCTTCGAGAACGCAGGACAGGCGCATGACCATACGGCGGCTCCCGCGGTCTCCGATGAGGCGTCTACCGACGCTGCAGTGGTGCATGAACATGAACATGAAGGCTGGGCGCCGGCCGACGGCACCGAGCGCACTGCCTACACCGCGCTTGCAAATATCGTCACTGGCATTGGCCTGGGCCTGTTACTCGTCGTCGCATCGGAGGTGGCGGGCGGTATCCAGGGCTGGCGTAGGGGCCTGTTCTGGGGCTTCGCTGGCTTTGCCGCATTCACCCTTGCGCCGGGCCTCGGCCTCCCACCTGAACTGCCGGGCATGCCGGCTGCTGATCTTCTTGCGCGGCAGGTCTGGTGGATCGCGACAGTCGCGGCGACCGCGGCAGGCCTGTGGTTCATCGCGTTTGGCGGCTCGTCCGTGATTGCCATCGCCGGGGCGGCCCTTCTCATCGCACCCCATGTCGTCGGCGCGCCGCAGCCAGTCAGCCACGAGACGCTTGTTCCAGTCGATCTGCACCACCAATTCATAGTCGCGGTGACGCTCACAAATTTGGTGTTCTGGATGCTGCTCGGTGTCACTGTCGCCTATTTGCGGCCGCGCTTGGCCACCGGGCTCGGCGCGCCCCAGGGAGGCATTGTCTGAGCCGGGAGCGTGACCGGGTATTGATGCTGGAGGTCGCATGGCCGTCCTTTCAGGCGGCGTGCGGCCCCTCCTCATTATGGTGACCATCTTTCTGATGGAGGTGAAACGAGATGCGTGACATCGATCCGACCGAGACAGAGCGCCACAAGGCGAAGATGGCCAAGCGCAAGGCCGTACAGGATGCCGAGGTGGCCAGAAAGACTATCGCCGAAAAAGGCCTGCTGATCGTGAATACGGGAGCGGGCAAGGGTAAGTCGACGGCTGCGTTCGGTCTGGCTCTGCGCATGCTCGGCCATGGCCGGCACGTCGGGGTCGTGCAGTTCATCAAGGGTGCCTGGCATACCGGCGAAAAGGAAGCGCTGGCGGTCTTCGGCGACAAGGTGTCATGGCACACGATGGGCGAGGGGTTTACCTGGGAGACGCAGGACCTGAAGCGCGATGTGGCGGCGGCGCAACGCGCCTGGGAAAAGGCGCTAGAGTTGATGGCAGACCCGAGCTTCGGCATCGTCATCCTCGACGAGATGAACATAGCGCTGCGCTACGGTTATCTCGACCTCGACGCTGTGGTCGCAGCGCTCGGGAGCCGTCGCGATGGCCTGCATGTCGTCGTCACCGGGCGCAACGCCAAGCCGGCCCTGATCGACGCTGCTGACGTAGTGACGGAGATGGGGCAGGTCAAGCATCATTTTGCCGCCGGCGTGAAGGCCCAGCAGGGCATCGAGTTCTAGCCGTGAAGGCGCGCGCTCTGATGTTTCAAGGAACCGGCTCCGATGTCGGTAAGTCGCTGATCGTCGCCGGTCTCGCACGTGCCTTTACCAATCGCGGGCTGGCGACGAGGCCGTTCAAGCCGCAGAACATGTCCAACAATGCGGCGGTGACCGCCGATGGCGGCGAGATAGGCCGCGCGCAGGCGTTGCAGGCGCGTGCCGCGCGCGTCCCGCCCGGCGTTCACATGAATCCCGTCCTGCTGAAGCCCCAAAGCGACGTCGGTGCCCAGATCGTCGTCCAGGGCAAGGTGGTCGGCACCTCCAATGCGCGCGACTATCAGGGCATCAAGGCATCACTGATGCCGGACATCCTGAACAGTTTCGCGCGTCTGGGGTCCGAGGCAGACCTCGTGCTGGTCGAGGGGGCCGGCAGTGCGTCGGAAATCAATCTACGCACCAACGACATCGCCAATATGGGATTTGCGCGAGCGACGGGCGTGCCGGTGGTGCTAATCGGGGATATCGACCGTGGCGGCGTCATTGCCAGTCTTGTCGGCACGAGGCACGTCATCGCGCCAGACGATGCTGCGCTGATCCGGGGTTTCATCGTTAACCGATTTCGCGGCGACCCGGCGCTGTTTGCAGACGGCATGACGGAAATCGCGCGGCTGACCGGCTGGCAAAGCTTCGGCCTCCTTCCCTATTTGGACGCTGCGCGCCTGCTGCCGGCCGAGGACGCGCTCGGCCTAACCGGCAAATCGGTGAGCGGCAAGGCAAACACGGCAGGAGGCAAGGTGCGGATTGCGGTGCCGATCCTGCCGAACATCTCCAATTTCGACGATCTGGATCCGCTCGAAGCTGAACCCGACATTCATGTGCTGCGCATCTGGCCGGGTCAGGCATTGCCAGGTGATGCCGATCTGGTTCTACTTCCCGGCTCGAAGTCAGCGATCTCGGACCTCGCCGTCCTACGCAAGGCCGGATTCGACATCGACATCGCCGCCCACTTGCGGCGCGGCGGCCGCGTGCTCGGTCTCTGTGGCGGCTATCAGATGCTCGGGCGGGAAATCGCGGATCCGCTCGGCGTCGAAGGTCCGGTGGCCTCCATCGAGGGGCTGGGCCTGCTCGACGTGCGCACGACACTGTCGAACGACAAAAGGCTGGCCGCGGTGCGCGGGGCCACCGCTGACGGCACGCCCTTTACCGGCTACGAGATGCATAAAGGGATGACCGCCGGACCGGACTGCGACCGGCCCTTCGCTAGGCTGGAGGACGGACAGCCCGACGGCGCGACCTCACCGTCGGGCCGCGTTGCGGGCACCTATGTGCACGGTCTGTTCGCCGACAATCGCCAGCGGGCCGCTTGGCTGGCACAGCTCGGCGGCGCGAGCTCGGGGCTAGATTACGAGGCGAATGTCGATGCGGTCCTGGACCAGCTTGCCGCCCATATCGAACGACACATCGATCTCGACGGGCTACTCAACAACGCGGTATGAACGCAGCAGCGATGGCGCCGAACAGCGAGACCGCAACATGTGGTCTCGGCGGACAGACTGTCCCTACCTATGTCGACCTGCGAAAGGCCTCACCGATCGTCTTGATGACCCGAGCATCTTGTAGCCCGGCACCTGCGAGAGGGCGTCGTAGAGGTTGGTCGACACAGGCGACACAGCAAGGCAATGCAGCCATATGAAGCTGGTGTCCCACTGCCTTATGTTCGGGATATTCCTGGGCACGTCGATTTGTCGACCACCGAGATTTACGCGCGCGCTTCCACCGATGCCAAGCGCAAGGCACACTCTCGGGGCCACGTACGTCGATGTCATCCCCAGTGACATGCCGGAGTGGAATCAAGACGCGGGACTGCTCAGTTGGCTAATGTCCCTATGAGGATCGATTATGCTCAGCAGTTGCATAGGGAAGCGCGGCAAATGCGCCCTTACAGGCGAGCACTGTGCATAATCCAGCACTGTTCATTAGGTCCCTCGCCCGCACCGAAACCACGTATTGCAAGGCGCAGCACAACTATATCCCATTGAAGGGTCCCCCAGGGAGTTTATGCCAGTTGGCCAGCCAGGACGAACGCGACGAACTTTGCGCTTTGGTCAGTAGTGGCAAACAGCCAGTACGGCGGCTCAAGCGCATGCAGATCCTGCTCGCCGCCGATGCCGGTCTCAGTGACGATGCCATTGCCGCCGCTGTGCAGACCAGCGGTTCGACCATCTACCGCACAAAGAAACGGTTTGTAGAACTCAGTCTGGAGGCCGCCCTCAGCGAAGAGCCTCGTCCTGGGTCGGCTCGCAAGCTGAGCGGCAAGGAAGAAGTACCATTGGTCGCCCTGGCCTGCTCGGATCCACCTGCGGGCCGTACCCGATGGACGTTGAAGCTGCTCGCGAGCGCGCTGATCAAAGACGTCGAGCACGAGTGCATTTCATATGAGACCGTGCGTCGCCGACTGGACGACAATGATCTGAAACCCTGGCAAAAGAAGATGTGGCGTATCGCCAAGATAGATTGCACCAATGCATGTTGCGAAGACATGGAGCGAATAAACCTGCCCATCATACTTGACCAAAGTCATAATATAAGGGCTTTTGACGCGGTATTGCGCTATTTCCCGTTACCACGGCCTTTTGGGTGCGGGAAGCTTGGAAACCGACGCCACTGTGTACCATTCATTCAGGCCGGCTTGAGACGTGCCCGCTCGGCGCTCAACAGAGGGAACGGTGCTGGGTGCACCAAAGCGGTCAATTGAACTGACAGAAACAGGAGCCATGCTGCGGACCACGTGATGCCGGATGCGACCATGATAGCTTCGCGCATTGGAACAAACTCGGCCAGACAACGCGTAACAGTCGCGGCCAAGATAAGCCATAGCACGATCCAGTGGCGTGCCAGCGGCTTCAGGCCGATACCTTCGATACGACGCATGGAAACCCTGCACGCAACAGCCGCAATCATCGAGCCCATCGCGCCCATCGTCAGCAGATGTATCTGAACCATTTGTGGGAGCAATCCCATCCGGGTAGCCGGAATGCTGAGCAGGCCCGGAGCAAGCATAGCATAGCCTATGCTAAGGATGCGATTTGCTGGCCATGCGTCAATACCCTTGCCGGCCTGATAAAGTACCCATAGGGCGGTTGAGCCGAGCGCCAGAAGGGCCGCCATGTCATTCAGAGCAAGCCCAAGACCTGCCAGCCCGAGAACCGGCCATACGGCCACTGTCGTTCGGTTCAGGAATCCGCGGCGGCGTTGCTCCTCAGCCAGAAAGGCCGGGACCATACGGCCGCCTACGGCAAGAATCAATACGGCCATGACAATCGGCAAGAAGGTCGCCGCAACCTGCTGTCTTATGAAGGCCACTTCAGTTCCGATCAATGCGAATGGCGTAAGGGCTAGAAGTAACCGATCCCAACGTCTTGCTTGCAACACGGGTAGCAGGATTGCCAGGGCGATCAGGATCAGGGGTACGCAGACAGGCCAGATCGCCTCGGGGCAGAGGAGCGCGATGATACGGGCCGCCGCCGCCAGTGCGACCAGGACTAATGCCGGGAGCGGCGCGTCAAGGCCGGTCCAGGCCCGTTGGGCAGTAAGCAGGTAACCAAGCACCGCGACCCCTCCGAAACCAAATATTCCCAAGCGGACATGTGCCTGGAGCGGATCTCTCAGCGAAAGTGCCCATAACCAGGGCAGTAGCGCGGCAGCGGCAGTTGACAGCACAAAGAACACCCCCGCCGGGTGAAAAAGAAGAAGTTCGCGTCTTCGTTCAGCGCCGTCTCTTTTCATGATGCCCTGTTACCTGTTGTGGTCCATGCAAGTCCGTCATCGACCAATGCGTCCACGGAACTTGTCAGGAGAATAGCAGTCTCCGGTCAAAAGTCTCCGTTCTCGTGATATATCACGTCAACCCGAACGTAGTAGTCGCGCTTCGTCAGTGTCGTCATGCGATCAAATGCCAAAGGGTGCCGGCCGATACCATTGCGATCAGCACTGTCAGCAGAACGGAAAGCCTTGTCGCGGCAATCATCGTGATCGCGAGCGCGGCCAAGTCTGCTGGGTTATGACTCTCGAAATGAGGCGCGATAACCGTGATGAGGACGCAACCCGGCGCGTTTTCCAGCACGGTCGCCACACGAGGGCTGAACGTGCGGTTGCGCAGGAAAACATAGCCGTTAATGCGCGTCAGGTAGGTGACGACGGCCATCAGCACGATAGTCAGGGCATAGATCGGGTCAAACATCACGGCCTCGCCAGAAGCCAAGCGGCGGCAACGCCTGAAATCGCGTCGGCTGGCACATACCACGCGCCATCGACAAGCGCGTAGGTCGCTCCGGCGACAACCAAGCTGACAAGCCACGGGCGAGCCGCTGCCGGCCCTTTCCACATGCCCGCCAGCATCACCAGAAAGACGGCAGGGAACGCCTCAACTTGATCCGATGCGCCCCGTCCACAAAGTCCATCAACTGCAAGCGATTCAAAGCTCTCATCAGTCCGGCATGACGTGAAGCCATTCTCACCGTTTTGCGGCAGAAATCGCCAGTGGCCGCTGTTTTCCATCTGCCTTCGGAATATACGTCCGGCAAGATGGTTGCGGTCGGTACGCTCCCCGTTGGACCCGTCTGTGCAAATCCTCGAGTCGAAACTCGAGGTCTGCCCCGTAGTCCTGCCATGTCACGCCATCTACTCACGGGAGCCGCCTTGCGCTTGAGCGCGTAGAACACCGTCCGGAGTGTGTCGACATTGATATGGTGGAAGAGCGCGGTGAACTGTTCCTTCTTCCTTTGCCTTGTGGCTTTCCGTACGCGATCCAGCAACTGGGACATGCGAGCCCGGCTCTATGTCCGGTGCATGCGAAGCTGTTCTGCGTTCCCCTCGGTTCCCGGCCTTGGCTCCACCAACTCCGCCACCGGTTGCCAGTTTTATTCGTCGGCTTTTCAGCTACTATGCCGGAATCAGACTTCTCTGGATCGTACATCAACGGCTACGGCTCCTCGCTTTCCCGTTGCGGACCACCCATCCCGTATTCTTGGGATGAGTGACCAATCCAGAGATCTCCCGGTTCCCATACAAGGAGCTTCCGCCCAGTTGAGAGCGTCGGCGCTCGGTAAAATACACTTTAGCGGTTCAATGGCTGGCCTATGCGCTCCCCTACCCTACCGACGCTTCGCCGACACACTCACGGGTGTCTGCGCCCGGCTCGGGGTCGATGTGGACTGGTACGCCTTCATTGTAATGGACTTCCACCATCTACTCCTTGCCGGTCTCCCGGCGCACTAATAACTCATGATTTCGCTCTGCGATTATGCCCAGGGGAATCGCTTGAAAAATCATTCTCGTGATCCGAGCAGTGCTTGATAAAGGTATTCGTCATTCCAGCCGAGGGTCTTTCGCCTGACTTTAAGGCTTGCCTTGTCGTTGATGGTCTTTATGAGATTGA
>JAEWDP010000163.1 GCA_023390055.1 Pseudomonadota bacterium
GAACCCGCCTTCAATGTCTTCTTCGATGAGGTGAACGACTGGGGCATCGCCACCTTGGAGCGGGCCATCGAGGGGCTCACCTGCGAAACCGCCGTCCACATCTGCTACGGCTACGGCATCAAGGCCAATACGGACTGGAAGAACACGCTGGGGTCGGAGTGGCGGCAGTACGAGGAATCGTTCCCGAAACTGCAGCAATCCAGCATCGACCTGATCTCGCTGGAATGTCACAACTCGCATGTGCCGACCGACCTGATCGAACTCATCCGCGGCAAGAAGGTGATGGTGGGTGCCATCGATGTGGCGTCGAACACCATCGAGACCCCGGAGGAAGTCGCCGAAACCCTGCGAAAAGCGCTGAAATTCGTGGATGCCGACAAACTCTATCCCTGCACGAATTGCGGCATGGCCCCGCTGTCCCGTCAGGTAGCCACCGGCAAGCTGAAGGCCTTGAGTGCAGGCGCAGAGATCGTCCGAAAGGAACTCACCGCGTAGGGTTGGGACTTGTTGATCAGAGCCACAAGAGTACCGTGGCGACGAGGGTGACTGCTGAAAAGAAGAGCGTCGGGCGGCGATCGTAGCGGATGGCAACGCGACGCCAATCCTTCAGGCGGCCAACATGATCTCGATCCGGTTGCGGCGCTTATACCTTCGCTTGTCACATTTGATTGGTTTGGTGCGAGATTGCGCCTCGGAATGCACGGCATTATGCCCCTTTCCTTGGAGAGCATCGCTGAACCGGGCGGCGTCATATCCTCGGTCGCCCAGGACAACGCGGGGGATGAATGTTATGGCGCGTTGAGTTGCATCCTACTCCACCGCTGTGAGCCGGAAGGTCGCATCACGGCGCAACAGACTTTCCGAACTATCTGATGCTTTGTCGAGCTTGAGCCTGAAGCCCTGATGCCGAAGATACTCGCCAGGGAAGGCGTCGGATTCGAAACTCGCGAAATCACCATCTGCAAGTTCCAGAGGAGCGCGGACATGGAACACCGCCGATGAGTTGATTTCCTTCTCAAATGCCACGTGGTCATCGTAAGCAATCAGGAAGCTGCCAGCATGTGGACCTGACGCGGCGACGAATGCCACCTTGCCATATCCGAGGAACCTCACCCGCAGCACCTGGGCTGCGCCCTGAGTGAGATTGCCGTTGTTGCCATCGATATTAACGAACCAGAGGTCGGCTTCATTGCCGTCCGTCCGTTGCTCGTCATGGATCGAATAAGCGGCCATGCGCATGATGCCCGGCACTTGGACATGCATCGTTTCGGAAACGGGAATAGCAAACCCGCCTTCGTTCTTACCGTCCTCCCATAAGAGCCCGCCGTGCTCGTTGCGCACCGTTAGCTTTTCGTGTTCGAGCGCGATCACACCGGCCCAGAGGCGATCGCCGTTTCCGTCGACCGCTTCGATTGCAGTGTCATCGATCAAGCGCACCTCGGCCACATCATCGAGCGACACATTGTCGACTTGGTTCAGGCCCCATTTGAATGTCTCGCGGTCTGCAGCGTAGATCGACAGGTTTCCATCGTCGGGAAGCATAACGGCGTTGTCGCCCGCAACGTAGAATTCGCCGGCCTTCATGGCTTGACCTGGCTCCAGTTCCAGCGCGCCGACTGCTTCCGGCTGCTTGAAATCATAGAGTGCTTGCTCGCCCACGACTTCAAGCGGTTCTTCCGGCTGCCTGCCGTCGCTGGACCACGCAAGTGTTCCATCCGGCCTGCGGACGTCAACTGTGCCTCCATCGGTTATCAGTGCGTAGGAGCCGGGAACTGCCCCAGCGGTCGGCGCTGCCCAAAGCGATGCCCACTGGTTGTCGGTGACGACAAGATCGCCCTCCTGGCTCATCATGACATGATCTATCTCGCCAAGTTGGAGGTCCGGCACCAGATTGAGACCCCAGACGAATTGCCGGCCGGCGGTGCGGTAGATCACGAGGTTGCCGTCATCCTGGAAGATCAGGAAAAACTCGCCGTTGGGCGAAAAATATTCCCTGTTTCTTTCGGCGTGCTCGCCCGGAGCCAAGGTGGCCGCAACCGTTTCGATAGCCTCGCTCGCGGGAACGCGATCGGACGCCGGCGGCTGAATGTTAAAGCTTGTCTGGATGGAGAAATTCGACCCGTTCGTCTGACGTTCGGCAAAGAAGATGTCGATCGGATAGCTTTCGTTGGGGTTCAGCCCGAGTTCGCGCAATTGCGCCCCGGTGATCGTAATTGTCGCGGGCGGGTGGGTGCCGCCGAGATCGATGCCGAGCTTGCCACCGAAAAAAACCCAGAGGTCGTCGTCACCGATGAAGGTGAACTCGTCACTGTCGTTCTGGAAGCTGAACTCGCCAGCCAACTGCATCGTGTAGTGGAAATTGCGCGGTTGCCCCTGAACGTCGCGGAACTGGTCGCCCTCATTGCCGAGCAACTCATTGTCGATCGGGAAGAAGTTCGGGCCGTCGAACGAGTAGCGTCCGGACCCGGCCGGCGACTCCGTTAGCTCAATAGCATAGGGCTTGGACATGTTGACGCCGGGGACGTCGCGATACCACTGGTCGAACGCCTCCTGCGACGAGAACACGGCATTGGGCGATCCGGCCCAAGCGGGCTTTCCGTCGGAGCCCAGTTCGTGCGCTACCTGACCCGCTATGATCGGGCCGCCACTGTTGGTTTCCATGTCGGGGTGCGAGCTGGAAAAATCCCAGATCCGCCCCTGCATGATGTGCGCCTGCTGCGCGTGGGCAATGCCAGTCAGCGACCCGAAGGCCAGGCAGGCAAGTGAGATACCGCATGTTATGCGATGATAGTATGTCATGTGAAACCCTTCCCATGTCGGGAGTTCTGGCGAGACCAGCGAGCGAAGGCGTCGATAGCAACACTGGCCGGAAACGGCACTTGTCCTGCGTCGAAGCCTGCCCGGCAAAGCGTCGCCGGTGTTGCTGTCGATAGGCGATGTACGCCGTCTGGATGCAGTTGCGCACAATCCTCGGGACTGGCAGCTGCGATCCGGACGCCCGGCCAAGGCACGGTTCTCCTAGAGTTGTCCCAGTTCGATCGTTCCGTCAGGCTCACCGCCAGCCGACGCATCGCGCCAGTATTCGCCGCTCACCAAGCCGGAGCCGCTGCTCGTGAATACAATCTCGCTGTTTTCCTCTCCGAACACACCGGTGAGAACGAGTTCTGCACCGTTTCGAAGCGAGATGTAGTCGCCATCCATAAGGTTGCACTTTGCATCTGCGCAGAGGGTGTACTTCTTGCTACGCTGCATGTCGTTATAGAGGACCAAGCGTGATGTGCGCGCGGGCCGGTACTTCGGATCATTCCATTGCCAGCGTCCGTAGAACTCGACGAACGATCCAAGATCCTCTTCCTTGCCGCTGTATTTGGCCTCAACCTTGACTGGCTTCTCGCCCAAGGCAGCGCTCATATGCAGACCGCTGCATTTTTGGCAATTGGCCGCAAACTCGTTATTGCACTGCGTCGGCAGACAGGCGGGAGCAGGAATTTCTGCCTTGCCATAAGAGCAGGCATAGGTATCTGACACGGCTTCGAAGGCGGTCTCGACACGGCTCAATCTGTCATATGCAAGTAGTGAGAACGCATAGATGTCAGCCTTGGTGCCTCCATCCTCAAACTTGTCGCACTGAGCGGAAACGGTGATCTGGGAACTGGCAGCCTCGGATCTGTTCCATTCGCGTGCATAACCTGCGGTGACCGCGACGCCGGCCGTTACGCCGGCCGTCACCGATCCAAACCCTACGGAAGCTTCCGCTTCGATCGTCGCCGAAGCCGAGACCTCAACTGAGCCTGATACGGTGTCGGAGGAACCTGTCGTTCTCTCAAGGCCGGCGGTATAGCTGGTCGCACGCGTTCCGCCGATAATTGAACCGACATTCTTCCAGCGCGCACCCTTCAGGGCGAGGCTGAGATGATCCTTCTCGCCACCGTAGATATTGCACCAGCTCATCGTCAGGTTGTCGCAGTGCTTGCCTTCGCACTTGTAGCCGTTGAACAACTGATAGGTGGCGAGAGTGACCTCGTTCTCCTTCCTGCTGGCGCCTTCGTCCGAGATCGTCTTTTCAAAGCCGCAGGCAGCTTTCATGCCCTCCGGCAATATTGGCCGTGCACAGTGCGCTTCTACTGTTCCGCAATAACGGCCCTTGCAAGACATGCTATAGATATACATGTCTGCCGGGCATGTCGCGGCGTCGCCTCGAATAGTGAGCTCAACAATCGGATCGTTACTCTCTGCACCCAATTTATGCGGAAGGGCAGGTATTCCGCTTATTGTCTTGAATCTTTTGTCGTCGCAATAATCGCCACTACACTGAATTCCACTTATGAACTCGATAGTAGTGTTGCTATTATTATCTACCCAAGCACCATTATACCATTGTGAAGAATTGTGCGACCAGTACTTCCCGCCTTTTTCTTCCGAATACTTCTCCGCTGTCCAATTGCTTATCAGCGGCGATTGCGCATATGCGCCACCGGTCAGCAGCACGAATACTGCCAGGATTCCCAAGATTAGTCTCATGCCAAATACCCCTCCCATACTTCCCGGCCGCAAGCCGGGCGCATGGCCAAATTGACCTAGCGTGAAGATGTCCCCTGCCGATTCGGTAGCATGTGCCAGTCGCGCGTACAACGCGTTAAAAGCAGGCAATTCCTGCCGCATGCTTCAGGGTTTTGATATAGGCTAAATCCAATTGCCTACCTGTCGAAATAGCCGCTGATTTCGGCTGCCTGCGATCGCTTGTCATACGCGCAGACAACGATACGTTCAGTCGGGGTTCCCGGTTCTATGCCAATCATGACCGCGAAGCCGTAGGATTCGGAGCCATAGGGATCAACCTGGATGCTGCCGACCATTAACACGCTATTGGCTGCATTGAGACACGCTGTCTTGACGTCCTGTTGAAACTCTTCCCATGCATCAGCGCTCGAGGCGTGCGCATGCTGAACACCGGCCACAATTGCCAGAATTGAGCAGGCGAAAGTGGCGGTCCGGCCGCCGGATAGTCTTGAAAAAAATGTCACGGTACACTCTCCTTTTAACCCGTTCGCGTTCCGGCAAGCCGGTCGCTCTGCAGTCCGATTGAAATGAAAAAAAATGCTTATTTGGTTTGCCCACCTGCGGGTGGCGATGCGCCAAGGCAGGTCAAGACGGCAGTCCGGCGATTAGGATCGCACCAAAGGTTCGACAAGGCGCGGAGTGGTGCGGCATTCATGCAATGGACTCCGAAATCCGAGTGGGAAGCTGTATAGATTAGGGCTATCTGTGCCAATGCTGCCCAGAGTGCACGCCGTGCTATGAACCCGAGATGAACACGTTTCGGACAAAGTTGGAAACTTGTGCTGCGGTTTTGATCAGTTGGCACGAGCTGAACAAACGGCAGGTTTCAAAGCAACGACGGAAATATTCCGAATGGCGACTACGAGGTCGAAAGCCGTTGCCCGCTGTTCCTAAAATAACGGGCCATAGCGTAGCGTCGGCGGCTTGCTATCTTGTCCGATGGGCTGCGGAGATCGTCGGTAATACCGCGCCGTAGAGGCAATCTGGGGGAGTGGCGGAGAGGAAGGGATTCGAACCCTCGAGAAGCTTTTGACCTCTACTCCCTTAGCAGGGGAGCGCCTTCGACCACTCGGCCACCTCTCCACGGACGCCC